>NZ_JAWQUO010000009.1:0-151810 GCF_033446605.1 Iodobacter sp. CM08
CTCAATTGCGGCAAAGATTTCATCCATTCGTGAAATACAGAAGATTTCATGATGCTTTCTCCTTGCGACCTATATTTCAGTATAGCGAGAAGAACGTATTTCAACTGTTAACGCAGACAGAGCCAATATAAAGACCAACTGCCATAGCCACGCAGTGCTGCACCGGATGAAATTTGCACCAGCGTTTTAGGCACAGGCATATCGCCAAAATGGCGGATAAACGCCGCAATAACGCGGATTGCCGAGTTGAAATTAACATTCAAATTAAGGGCAATCGCCTCATCGCTGATGGCTGAAACAGGTGCGAGCGGGCTAAGCATACCGGCGTTATTAACCAGTAGCACTTCTTCCCAAGGCTGGCTGGCAAGCTGGCTAAATGCTTGATCGGCCACACTGGCGGCATCGGCCGCAGCTAAATCCAGACGAATATGCCCGTTGCTGCTGCCGCTGCGCGAAAACTCACAAATATGCCAGCCCAAGCCTTGATACACATCCACCAAAGCCGCGCCTAAGCCTTGCGATCCACCGGTAATGCAAAGAAGCTTCATTTATTGGTGCCTATTGATGAGCTAAAACAAGGTAACCAGCGTATTTCTTAGCGATTAACTCACCAACTCATGCGGGTAAATTCGCAGCAGCACAATTCTTGGGCCATTCATCTTTTTAACCACGGCATCAAAGTGCTCAAAACGAATACGCTGGCCTTCCGTGGGTAAATCACCGAGCTGCTGCATAATCAAGCCGCCCACTGAATCCGCCTCGGTTTCCTCAATATCAATCCCCAATGCACGCTCTAGGGTAAAGATATTCAAGCTACCCTTACCAATTAAAGAGCCATCGTCGAGCTTGGACCATTCATTTTGTGGCTGGCGAAATTCATCGCCAATCTCACCCACCAAAGCACCCAGCAAATTATCCAGCGTAATAAAGCCCAACGGCTGGCCGTCTTTATAGGCCACCACAGCAAAATGCGGCGTGCCGTGCTGAAAGCGTTTAAACAGCTCAGATACCGACATACGCGGAGATACGGTAAGCACAGGGCGGGCTAATTTATCTAAATGAGTAGGCAACTCGCCTTTACGCATCGCAAAAAACACATCTTTTAAGTGCAGTACCGATTGTACCTGCCCCGCCTCATTCAACAGGGGATAGCGGCTGTAGCGGTGTTTTACCAATAAATCTAAATGCGTTTCAATATCTGCACTCGCCTGCAAAGCCACCGCCTCATTAAAAGGATGCATTAAATCTGCGACTTCTAAATCACGGAAATCCAATGCCTGCGCCAAGACACGCCAATCATCTTCGCTATACTGCTCATCAGATTGCGAGGTACGTAAAATGAGCTTCAGCTCTTCAGCGGAATAATGGCTATCGTGATCATCCGCAATATCTAGGCCCAGCTTACGCAGCACCCAGTTGGCACTGTGGTTCAGCATCCAGATTGCCGGATACATCAGCCAATAAAAACAATACAGCGGGATGGCAGTCCAAATACTGACCTTATCTGGCATACGAATCGCCATGGATTTGGGAGCAAGCTCGCCCACCACGATATGCAAATAAGAAATAATAAAAAATGCGAAGGCAAACGAGATAGAGTGAATCAAAGCCTCATTCACAATCCCCACCGAAGCCAATAAGGGCTGCAATAGGCTGACAAATGCAGGCTCGCCAATCCAACCAAGTCCAAGGGATGCGAGGGTAATACCAAGCTGACAAGCAGAAAGATAAGCATCAAGATTACTATGCACCTTGACTAAAATCTGCCCGCGCCAGCCCATTGTTTTAGCGATGGCATGCACCCGAGTTGAGCGTAATTTAACTAAGCCAAACTCTGCCGCCACAAAAAAACCATTGAGGAGAACCAACAGCAACGCAACTACAATCAATAAAATACTACTGCCCATATCAGGAGCTTCAAGAAGCTCCTATCCTTTTGTTTGTTTAAGTAGCCTTCATTATGCAGGATCAAAGTGTTTTTTAACGAGATCACTTTAAAAAATAAACACATAAACGGCAAAATGCGGCAGATGATGGTTAAAAAACCAAAAAAACTGACAAAAATCGACTTAAATCTCAATCTATTACACTTTATTGCACGGCAAACTGCACTGCGCAAGCCGCCACAACTTAAGCAAATACTTCTGCTAAATCCACGCTAGATGAGCGGCCTAAATCAGCATAATGGCCAGCCAGCCATTTTTTCCCCGCTTCACGCCCCATTTCTTTTAAAGTGGTAAAAAACTTTAAATTAACAGCTAGTTTGGACTCCGCATTAAACTGCCCCATTTCTGCCTCAATCAAATGAAAATGAGTGCGTGCAATATGCCGATCTAATTTTGACCAAACAAATAAGGGGCGGCGTGCTTTCAGCCGCGTAAACATCTGCATTTCTCGCAAAAACCCAGATTGAAACGTAATATCTAAAATTCTACTTTGAATTTCTCTGGCCGAATCCGGTGTAGGATTTAAATTAAGCGGCTGCAATAGCACCAGCAAAATATCACAGGCATCACAGTAATCAAATAAAGGAAATATCGCTGGATTAGCCGAATAAGCGCCATCCCAATAAGGCTCGCCATCAATGGTTACACTGCGATATAAAGTAGGCAAACACGCCGAGGCCAACACCACATCAGCCGTCATTTCTGCATTAGTAAAAATTCTTAACTTGCCTGAATTAGCATGGGTCGTGGCAATAAATAACTTAACGGGACTATGCCTTTGCAATGCCTCAAAATCTATTTGCTGACAGATCAAATCACGCAGCGGATTTAAATCAAAAGGATTCATTTGGCTTGGGGACAAATAACGCGTCCACTGCTGCATTATTTTGCTCACCGACGTACTGTCGCCTGATCCCATATCAGCAGGCATGCTACTAGCAAGCGCTAGCCAAAATTTCTCTAACGCCAGTCTCGCCCCTGCTGGCCCACCATCCATCAAGCCCTGTGCCAGCACGATCGCATTCATTGCCCCTGCGCTAGTGCCGCTGACGCCCTCAAACTGCAGGCGGCCATCTTCTAGCAAGGCATCCAGCACACCCCAAGTAAATGCCCCATGCGCGCCACCGCCTTGCAAAGCAAGATTAATCGTTCGCAAATTCTTAGTCATGGTCAGCCCTCACAAGAATGCACAAGAATAAACACCCAGCCTAACGAAGCTTTGTTAAAAACTGATGCTGCAATGCAGCATAGCAGCTATCCGTGGCGCACAGAGTGTAGAAAGTCACTTACAATCAAGGGCATTACTTCTGATAAGGCCTGCAATGAGCACCACCATTGTATTAATAGAAGACGAACCCGCCATCGCCGATACGCTACGCTTTGCTCTGGAGCGCGAGGGCTTTGCGGTAAGCAGCTATTTGCTGGCCAGAGATGGCGAAGCGGCCATCAAGGCGCAGCGGCCCGATCTGCTGATTTTAGATATCGGCCTACCCGACGATAGCGGGCTAGAAGTGCTTAAACGCCTGCGCCGCCACAGCGATCTGCCGGTGCTGCTGCTCACCGCCAGAGCGGAAGAATTCGATCGAATTTTAGGGCTGGAGCTGGGCGCAGATGATTATGTACTCAAGCCCTTTAGCCCGCGCGAAGTAGCTGCCCGAGTCAAAGCCATTTTAAAACGCAGCAGCCCCAAAACCGATACTAGCTCCAGCTATAGCCACCCCGCCACCAGCAGTAGCCTGTTTCAGCACGAAGCCCAAGCCCGCCGCGTGCAATACGCTGGCCAATATTTAACGCTTACCCCTTCGGAATATCGCCTGCTGATCACCCTGCTAGCCCACCCTGGCCAAGTATTTAGCCGCGCCCAGCTGCTGGACGCGCTGGGCGAGGCGGCCGAAGATAGCTTCGAGCGCACCATCGATAGCCATATCAAAAGCCTGCGCGCCAAATTGCGCCTAGTGAGGCCAGACCTAGACCCCATCGCCACCCACCGCGGCTTTGGCTATGCGCTGGAGCAGATTTAATGCGTTTTTCACTGCGAATATTCTTGGGTTACTTTTTACTGGTTGGCCTGCTGGCGGCTTTTTTACTCAGGCTGGTGGGCGACGAGATCAAACCCGCAGTGCGCCAATCCAGTGAAGAAGTGCTGGTCGACACGGCCAATTTATTAGCCGAACTGGTACAGCCCGATTTTGTGGCGGGGCGGCTAGACGATGGCCGTTTTGCCAGAGCCATTAAGCTGTTTGCCGAAAGAAACCCGCAGGCCAAAGTATGGGGCGTAGCCAGAGATAAAACCTTTTTGCGCGTGTATATCACCGATGCCAAGGGCAAAGTGATACTCGATTCCACCGGACTAGCGGTCGGCCAAGATTACAGCCAATGGCGCGATGTGTATCTCACCCTGCGTGGCCAGTATGGCGCGCGTAGCTCACCGATGGATCGCTACGATGAATCCACCACCGTAATGCACGTTGCCGCCCCTATCACCAAGGGCAAAGAAATTATTGGCGTACTCACCGTAGCCCGCCCCAACTGGGCCATGCAGCCATTTATTGAACGCAGCGAAAACAAATTATGGCGAGCGGGCCTCATCCTACTGGCCGTCGGGCTAATGATTGGTGGCTTATTTTCATGGTGGCTTAGCCACGGCATCAGCAAGCTCACCACCTTTGCCCGTGCCGTTAGTGAGGGGCAGGCCGTGGCCGTGCCACACTTTAGCGCCAACCGCGAGCTCACCACCCTGGCCGCAGCCCTAGGCAATATGCGCGAGCGCTTAGAGGGCAAAGCCTATGTAGAAAACTATGTGCACGGGCTAACCCACGAGCTGAAATCACCACTGGCGGGCATACGTGGCGCGGCCGAAATTCTGTTTGAAGAGGGCCGCGAGCTAAACGAGGGCGATCACCAGCGCTTTACCAGCCATATCCGCCAAGAAACCGCCCGCATGCAGCAAATTGTCGACCGCCTGCTGCAATTAGCCACCTTGGAAGCCAGGCACGGCCTTAAAGATACCAAACCAGTGGATATCGCCAAGCTACTAGACGAAGTGATCAATGCACTTAGCCCACAAGCCGGTTCACGGCAAATACTGCACGCACCATGGCCCAGCGCCATCATCCACGGCGAAGCCTTTTTACTCACCCAAGCCATCAGAAACCTGCTGCAAAACGCACTAGACTTCACCCCTGAGCATGGGCAGATCGATATCAAGCTGACAATTGAAGCGCAAAGCTTGCAAATTGCCATCCACAACCAAGGCGAGCCCATCCCCGACTACGCCCTCACCCGACTATTCGAGCGCTTTTACTCCCTACCCCGCCCCGCCACCGGTCAAAAAAGCACCGGTCTAGGGCTGGCACTTACCCGCACCATGCTGGAATTACATGGCGGAAGTGTAAGCTTGGCAAATCATGTGGAGGGAGGCGTGGTGGCGAGCGTTTGCTTGCCATTGGATTAGATCATCAATAAAAACTCACTCTTGAACCACTTCGATCCCAGAGGACACGGAATTCCACGGAGAAACACAGTAACTATGCCGTTTGCATTGAACGTCCTAATTATCAGACCAACCTTTCCTGCTTAAACCTCCTTTGCAGGACATAAAAGTTCACAGAGAAAACCGATCAAGCCTCGTTTTTCTCTGTGGAACTCCGTATTCTCTGTGCCCTCTGTGGTTCAAGAGTGGGTTTTGCTGCGCAACACCCCATCTCCACACAATCTCCACATTCCACTCATTATCCCTCCACACCGGCCTTGCACAATGCCCCATCGCATATGTAAGGGGAAGGTCATGAAACTTAAGTGGAAGTTTTTCACCAGCGTTCTGCTGCTAATAGGCATGGTGTTTGTTTTAAATCTGGTCAGGCATATGGTATTTGAGCGGCAGCAGCGCGCTCAGGAGGTACGCCAAGAAATTGCCCAATTCAGTGCGGGTGAGCAAACCGTGAAAGGGCCTTTTTTGGTGCTGCCTTTAACTGAAACCATCAGCAAGCTGACCGAGCAGAAAACCCCCCAGGGCAAAATCAGTGCTTGGGAAGAAAGCAGCAGCAGCCGCAATATCATCCTGCGCCCCGAGCAATTTGCTGCCAATGGGCAATTAGCGGTAGAGAAACTAAAGCGGGGTATTTTTGAAGCGCCAATTTACCGCAGTGATCTTATCCTATCTGGGCGCTTTGCCCTGCCCCTACTAAGCCACTACGAGCAACAGCCAAGCTCCACCCGTGAGAAAATCACTAGCCGCTGGGGCAAGCCCTATATCGTGCTTAGCCTTTCTGATGTGCGTGGTATTCAGAATATGGGCGGTACGCTGGCGGCTAATTCATTAAATTTTGAGCCTGGCACCTTGCAAGAAGTCAGCACACCAAGCGTGGTTGCCGAAGCGGCTTCGGCTTCGGGGGAAGAGCGCACCGTAGCCCTCGCTCCCGCAGCCAGCAATTTAGGCGGCGGAGTACACGCCATGGTTAGCTTGCCCGCCGGTGCAGAATCGCTAGATTTTAAACTGAACCTAAAACTCAGTGGCACAACGCAATTACTGATCGAACCCATTGGCAAAGAAAGCCATGTAGCGCTGGCGGGCAATTGGCCTCACCCCAGCTTTAGCGGCAACTTTGCCCCAGTCGAGCGCAGCGTTACCGCTCAGGGCTTTAGCGCACGCTGGCAAACCAGCCAGTTGGCTACCGGTGGCAACTGCGTTAAATCAGACTGCCCCAGCGCCTCACTAGGCTTACGCTTGGTAGACCCCGTTGATAGATACGCCCTCAACGAGCGCACGATCAAATACGCCGAACTATTTGTACTGGTGATTTTTGGTGCGGTGTTTTTGATGTCGGTACTCAAACGCATCGAAATCCACCCCGTGCAATACGCCTTGGTTGGTGCAGCATTAGCGCTGTTTTTTCTGCTGACTTTATCGCTATCCGAGCATCTAGGCTTTGCCAAAGCCTACTGGGCCGCCGCCGCCGCATCCACTGCCCTGCTCGGCTATTACGTCAGCTTTGTGCTGGCCGCATGGCAGCGCGGCTTAGGCTTTTCCATCATCCTTTCCGCACTCTATGGCCTGTTGTATGGCATCTTGCAATCAGAAGATATGGCGCTACTAATGGGCAGCCTAACCCTATTTGGCCTGCTGAGCTGCGTGATGGTGCTCACCCGTAAAACAGATTGGCAAGCGCTGAATTTGCGGACGGCGGGCGATTCCAGCGAGCTGTAGGCTGGACAAAACCCTTTATCTTGCCCACGCCGAGATGCATAGACGTGTGGGCACGGGTGCCCACCCTACATCGCCATCCTCAAAATAAATGGCCCATTGCTTAATTTATAGGCAATGGGCCATTTCAGCGATCTGTAGGGTGGGCAAAACGCTTCCTGACTATGCCTCTTGCTCAATCTCATTATAAATAGCGTAGGGCGGGTGAAACCCGCGTGTTGATTCAGCCTTGCTCGCGGGTTTCACCCGCCCTACCAATTCCAAAACCAAGCCCTCAAGAAATCCATCTACACAGAGTGCATTGAGCAAGAGGCATCACGCCGCACAACTTACCCCCCCGAAGCCGCAATCGCCACCATTCCCGTTTTAATCCCGTCCATTTTCCTTGCCAGCACTTTAGTGCCTGCGGCGATGCCGAAGGTGATTTCGGTAAGGCCGCTGCGCTCGTCACTGCTGCCTAGTTTTACTTTGCTTTGGGCAATTTTGCCGTTCTCTAGCCAATAGACGTAAGGATCGGTGCTGCCACCAAGCACTGCGCCGCTTGGGATGGTGAGTTTTGGCGACGATACGCCAAGGGCCAGCTGGCCTTTGGCAAACATGCCGCCACGCAAGGTGCCACCGGGGTTTTTAACTGCTAAAAACACGGTAATCGCGCGGGAGTTCTTTTCTACTTCGGGATTGATGCGTTGCACCGTGCCGTTAAATACCTTGCTGCCAAAGCCATCCACCTGAAACTCGGCCTGCTGCCCAGCGGCTACATTGGCAATTTGATTGGCGGGCACGGCGACTTGTAGCTCCATAGCGGATACGTCGACGATATTAAATAGCTCGGAATTTTGATCGACTTTTTCACCAGGCTGAATAAAGCGCTTGCTGATCTGCCCAGCAATCGGCGCACGCAGCACCATATCGTCCATGGCGTTTTTAGCCACCGCCACCTGCGCTTGAATCGCTTTTAACTTGGCTTGGCTAACAGTCAGGCTGCTTGAGCTGCTATCAAAGGCATTGCCAGAAATAAAGCCTTGTTTTTGTAAGGCTTGGTTTTTGCCGTGGGTTTTTTCTGCCAGCGCCAGCTCGGCCTTCGCCATATCCAAATTGCTTTGCCGCTCGTTCAACTGGGCAATCATATTGCTCGCATCAAAGCGCGCCAGTACTTGGCCCGCTTTTACTTCTTCACCTTCACGCACCAGCACGCTATCTACCTGAGCCGATACTTTAGAGCGCAAAGAGGCATGGTTAACCGCCTGCAAAGCACCACTAATCGAGATGGATTGATCCAAGGGCCGCAACGTAGCCACGGCTAAATCGGCGGCGGCAAATTCTAATTTACGCGGCGCTTCTTCTTTTTTATCAGGCTTACCCTTGCCTTGGGTAAAAGCCACACCGCCAGCTGCCAGAGCAATAAACAAGAGTGCTAGGCCAATACTTTTTTTCTTAAACATAGTCATCGCATTTATTCCTGATTAGTTCGTTGCCAGCGCAAGCTTTGCAGCTTTACGCGCCTTGCGTTTTACCGCCCAGCCATCTAAATAAGCATACAAAATCGGGACAACAACCAGCGTCAGCACGGTGGAGGAAATCACCCCGCCGATAATTGAACGGCCCATTGCTGCTTGGGTTTCGCCGCCTTCGCCTAGGCCAATCGCCATCGGCAACATGCCAAAAATCATCGCGGCAGTGGTCATTAAAATAGGTCTTAAACGCACTTGGCCCGCTTCTAGCAATGCTTCCTTCACCTGTTGGCCAGCACGTCTACCGTGGTTGGCAAAATCCACCAATAAAATCGCGTTTTTAACCGCCAAGCCTAGTAACATCATAAAACCGATCATGGAGAATAAATTGATGGTGGTGCCAGTTAAAAACAGCGCCAGCAATGCTCCCGTTAGCGAGAACGGCAGTGAGGCCATGATTGCCAAAGGCTGCAAAAAACTGCCAAATTGCGAGGCCAGCACAAAGTAAATAAAGATCACCGCTAGGCCAATTGCGCCAAGGAAGGCGGCAAAGGCTTCTTGCATCTCGGCCTGCTGCCCACCTGTGCCAAAGTGATAGCCAGGTGGCAGCTCGGTTTTATCCAACAAGGCTTGCACTTCATTGCTGACCGTGCCGCTGGGGCGGCCTTGCACATTGGCGTAAAGCGAAACACGGCGCTGCATATCTAGCCGTTTAAGTTGCTGCGAGCTGCTGCTGTTTTCTAAGCTAGCCACTTGGCGCAAAGACACTCTAAGCGGCGAGCCATCGCTATTGGTTTTAGAGCTGCTCAGGTAAAGATCACCCAAATCGCTGGCGGTACGCCGATCGCTTTCGGCCAACTGCACCACCACGTCGTAATTTTGCCCATCGCTGGCTAGCCAGTGGCTGATGGTTTCGCCTGAGATGAGCGCGCGTAATGCACTGCCAATTTGCGCGTTATTTAGGCCTAAATCACTCGCAGCTTCGTTATCAATTTTGATCGCCAGCGTGGGGGTAAAGGCTTTTTCGCTACTTTCTAGATCCACCACACCAGGGATCTTGGCGATTTTTTTCATTAAATCACCGGTGATTTGCGTCAGTTTGCTAGGGTCGGGGCCAAATACGGTGATAAAAATCGGCTTCCAACCGCCCACCGATAACTCCACTCCGGCCACATGGCCAATCACCTTGCGAATTTCTTTTTCGATATCGTCTTGCGAGCGGCGTTGTTTGCGATCCACCAGTTTTAGGGTGATTTCCGCCATATTTTTGCTGTTTTGCACCCCTACCGAAGCCTGAATTGAGCGCACTTCTTTAAACGCTTTTAAAGCAGTTTCAATCTGCTTGGTCTTGGCATTGGTGTAATCCAAGCTAGAGCCGATCGGGGTGTTTAGTTGCAACCTAACCACGCCGTTATCAACTTTAGGCTCAAACTCTGTACCAATAAATGGCAGCAAAAATAAGCTAGCAATAAAGGCCACCGTGGCACCGGCCAGCACGGTTTTTCGTTTAACTAAAGACCAAGCTAAAAAGCGGCCATAGAGATGGTGCAGCCTTTCGATCTGGCGCTCAAATGCCGCCATAAATCGCCCCATACGCGGCCAGCTTTTAAAACGATCGCCTTCTGGATCGTGCCAGATTGATGAGAGCATCGGGTCTAAGGTAAAGCTAACAAACAAGGAAACCAGCACGGCCACGGTGACGGTAATCCCAAACTGAAAGAAAAACGAGCCGATAATCCCATGCATAAACGCCACGGGGACAAACACCGCCACAATAGCAAAGGTGGTGGCCATTACCGCTAGGCCAATTTCCTCGGTTCCCTCGTGGGCAGCGCGGATATGGTCTTTGCCCATGCCCAGATGGCGCACAATGTTTTCCCGCACCACAATTGCGTCATCAATTAATAGGCCAATCGACAGGCTCAGCGCCATCAGCGTCAGCATATTTAAAGAGAAACCAAAGGCATGCACCGCCACAAACGTCGCCACCACCGAGATGGGCAGGGTTAAGGCGGTAATCACCGTACTGCGCCATGAGTGCAAAAACATAAACACAATCAGCGTGGTGAGTATGCCGCCTTCTAAGATGGTGGCCTTGGTGTCGTTCAAGGCGCGCTTAATATCGTCAGAATTAGCCTGAACCACGGTCAGCTCAGCGCCAGCAGGCAGGCTGGCTTTCATTTTTTCAACTGCGGTTTTAACCCCTTCGCCCAGCTCAACAATATTCGCCCCCTGAATTGGGAAAATATCCAAGCTAATCACGCTCTGCCCATCAAGGCGAGAGATAGAGGTGTTTTCCTGCTCGCCATCCACCACATCGGCGACCTGCTCAAGATAAATCGGTGTATTGGCTTGGCGGGCGATAATGATTTTGCCAAATTGCTTAGGGTCTTTAATCTTGCCCTCAAGCCGCACCAGCTGCTCGTTATTGCCATTTACAATCCGCCCTGCGGGCACATCCTGATTGGCCTCGCGCACGGCGTTCATCACCTGATCTACGCCTAGGCCGTAGCTATTAAGTGCATCGCGGCGCAAGCGCAACTGAATCTGCCGGTTCACCAAGCCATTACTATTAATGCTACCCACGCCTGGCGCTGTGCGTAAGCGCTTTACCACTATCTGCTCAGACAACATGCTCAGCTCGCGCAGGCTAAGCGTGCCGGAGCGTAAGGCCAGCTGCATCACTGGCTCGCTTTCACCACTGATATCAGACTTTAATACCAGCGGGTCTTTCGCTTCCTTAGGAAAATTGGGCTTAATCAGCGCTACTTTATCGCGGATTTCTTGCAGGCCACCGGCAGAGTTCGCATCCATACGAAACTCCACCTGCATAAAAGCCGAGCCCTCACGCGCCGTAGCCCAGATATGCTTGACGCCATTAACGGTATTGATTTGCTCTTCTAGCGGCTTGATTAAATCGTTTTCAATCGCCTCTGGGGATGCGCCAGGATAGCTCAGCTGAATAAACACCTGCGGGCTAGCCACGGGCGGCATACGCTCTACCGGCAGCAAGCCGTAAGAGGCCAAGCCCAGCACCAGCAGCGCCAACATGACCATCGTCGCAAAAACCGGATGTTTAATACTAACCTTGGTTATCCACATGCAGGGGCTTCTTTCAAAAGAGGTTAAATTAGCACGCCAAGATAATGCCACAGCTTGACACGCCATCGGCATATTCTGCTTTATTTTGATGTCGTGAGGCTTATAAACTTTGTATTAATTTTGTATTTGATCAATGCACTGCGCCTAAAAACACGGCATGCTCAAAGCGCAGCTAAAAACAAACATCGCCGCGCTAAGGCATACAAAGGTAAAATCCCCTGCTCAGTACTTGAATCGAAGCCTGCCTTGGGGTATACCAAGCCCTCGAATGTACGAGGTGAATATGCCTAGATTTTTCCTTGATATGCCACTGGCCGCGGGCCTTGGCTTCAATTTGCCTGAAAATGTTGCTCGCCATGTACAGGTGCTGCGCCTGCAGCCGGATGACGCCATCACCCTGTTTAATGGCCAAGGTGGCGAATACGCTGGCCGCATCACCGAAATGGGTAAACGCCATGTTGCGGTAGAAGTGCTGGCATGGGACGAGCAAGATAGAGAATCCCCACTTAAACTGACCCTGCTGCAAGCGATCTCCGCCAGCGATCGCATGGATTACACCATCCAAAAAGCCAGTGAGCTGGGTGTAAGCTGCATCCAGCCGATTATTTCTGAATATTGCCAACAACGCCTTAGTGGTGAGCGTGCCGAAAAACGCCTCGCCCACTGGCAGGCCATTGCCGTATCCGCCGCCGAGCAATGTGGCCGCACCCGTGTTCCTGCTATCTTGCCCATCATTAAGTTTGAGCAGGCCTTAGGGCAAAACGCGGCGCTAAAACTGCTGCTCTCCCCTATTGGCGCCATCCGGCAAAATGAATTACCCGCCACAGCCAACAGTGCCGCCGTGCTGATTGGCCCCGAGGGTGGATTTTCTGCTGCGGAAGAAACACTGGCCGTGGCCGCTGGCTACACCCCGCTGATCCTTGGCCCAAGAATTTTTCGCACCGAAACGGTTGCCCCCGTGATTGCTGCACTGCTGCAAAGCAGATATGGAGATTTGTAAGCCTTAATCAGCGTTTACACTTAAGCAAGATCACTGTAACCAAATCCAGCACTCACTGACATGACGCCGCGATAAGGTGACAAACAAAGTAGCTGAAATGCAAAAAAATGCTACTGAAATGCAAGCACCGTCGGTAGCTATGTTGTTCCACACTAAAGCGTATAATCCGCCCCTGTCCGAAAAACCCAAACCAAGGTACGCCGATGTCAGCAATGAATAATCGAGCTCTTTATAAGCGCATCCTGAGCGAAATTCGCCCTTACTGGAAAATGGTCGCCATTTCCATTATTTGCCTCGCTGTTGCTGCAGCAGTGGATGTGGCCTTGGGTGGATTGCTACAACCCCTCGTTGATAAAAATCTCAAATCAAACGCAGCCGCAGAGGCCCTTGCCAGAAGCCAAGCGTGGATATTACCCGCGCAAATTTTAGGTTTAGCCATGCTGCGGCTGGTTTCAAACTTTGGCAATGACTACACCAGCGTCTGGATTTCATCACGGGTTATGCACAATTTGCGCAGCAGAATGTTCAGCCGCATGCTTACGCTGCCTGTTAAGTTTTATGATCAAAACTCGGTAGGTGTACTGCTATCACGGGTCACTTACGATGTTAACCAGATCATGGAAGCAGGCACTAAAGTGCTCACCGTCTTGGTTAAAGACTCGCTTTTACTCGTATTTCTTATTGTATATATGCTGTATCTCGACTGGCAGCTCACCTTACTCTGCCTGATATTGCTGCCTGGCGTAGCGATTAGCATTAGCGTGGTAGGTAAGCGCCAACGCAGGCTTTCGCGTGAAACACAGGCCGCCATGGGGCAGATGACGCAAATCTTAGATGAGAGCTTATCGGGCCAGCGCATCATTAAGATCTTTGGTGGTTTTTCTTATGAGACAAATCGTTTCGGCAACACCAATAATCATGTGAGGCAGTTGAGCGTAAAGCAAGCCATCACATCCAGCACCAATTCTGGACTGATCATGTTTTTGATCGGTGTCACTTTGGCCGTGATTGTTTATTTTGCCAGCTTGCGAGCACAAAGTGGCGAGCTGACAGCGGGATCATTTGTAGCCTTTATGGTGCTAATGATGATGTTGCAACAACCCATCAAAAATCTGACCAAAATTAACGAAAGCCTGCATAAAGGCTTAGCCGCAGCTGAATCGGTATTTGCCATCTTAGACGAGCCCATAGAGGCCAATCAGGGCCAGCTACAAAGCCCACGGGTGCAGGGTGCGATTACGCTACAAGACATCCACTTTGCCTATGGCGACGAGGGTAAGCCCGCACTAGATGGCATTTATTTGGACATTAAACCTGGCGAAACCATTGCCCTAGTCGGTAGCTCCGGCAGTGGCAAAACCACCTTGGCCAATCTGCTGCCACGTTTTTATGATGTCAGCAGCGGGCAAATATTGATCGATAAGCAGCCATTAGCGGATTACCAGCTAGCTAATCTGCGTCAACAAATTGCCCTAGTTTCGCAAGATGTAATTCTTTTTAATGACACGGTAACGGCGAATATTGCTTACGGTAATGAGATTGATTTGGAGCGGGTTCGTCAGGCGGCACAGGCAGCCCACGCACTAGAATTTATCGATGCCATGCCAGATGGCCTCAACACCCTATTAGGTGAGAACGGCATGCGTTTATCTGGCGGCCAACGCCAACGCCTTGCGATTGCCCGCGCTATTTATAAAGACGCACCGATTTTGATCTTGGATGAGGCCACCAGCGCACTAGATACCGAATCCGAGCGCAAGGTACAAGACGCGCTAGAAAACCTAATGCAAGGCCGTACCACCCTCGTGATTGCCCACCGCCTATCTACCATCGAAAACGCCAGCCGAATCGTGGTGATGCAGCAGGGCAAAATCGTTGAGAGCGGTAATCACCACGCGCTGATGGCTAAAAATGGCATGTATAGCCGTATGCATGCCGCGCAATTTGCCAACGGTTAACAGGCGTTTAGGTAAAAAAACGCTGAGAGGCAAGCCTCTCAGCGTATCAAATGTAATTGCGAATTACGCGGCACATGCACCGCGGAACGCAGAATGCCCTAGTGCATATGACACGTCAATTTATTTATTAGTATTTGCTAATGCTTGGTAAAAATACAGCTAATTTACTTAAAATCACGGCTTTGACTTCATGCAAACTGCGCTAAGAAAACTCGAAAGCAATCGAAACTCTCCCTAATTGCTATTTTTTCGGTAACATTCATTCTTTACTCGGGGGAAACCCATGATTCAAGTCGGCGTTGTAATGGGTAGCAATAGTGACTGGGAAGTCATGCAGCATGCCGCTAAGCAACTAAAAGCCTTTGGCGTGGCATTTGAATGCCGCGTTGTTTCTGCGCATCGCACCCCTGATCTCTTGTTTGAATACGCCGAAACTGCCGCTGCCCGCGGCTTGCAATGCATTATTGCAGGCGCAGGCGGTGCAGCCCATCTGCCAGGCATGATTGCGGCCAAAACCACCATTCCGGTACTGGGCGTGCCCGTTCCTTCTAGATATCTACGCGGTGAAGACTCCTTGCTCTCCATCGTACAAATGCCTAAAGGCATTCCGGTTGCCACTTTTGCGATTGGTGAAGCGGGTGCTGCTAATGCAGCGCTATTTGCCATCTCTCTGCTTGCCAATGCACAGCCAGAGCTGGCTGCTAAGCTGATTGCATTCCGGGCCGAGCAAAAAGAAACCGTGCTGGCGATGGAACTGCCCGAAGTCGAATGAAACCTGCCAAAGAGCTGCTGGCTGAGCTAGAAGAAAAAGGCTTTTTATTCAGCGTTTTTTACCGAGGAGCCTTCTGCTGGGGGCTGCCCTTTGGCCTGCTGTTTTCTTTGACAATCAGCTTTTTTGAAAGAAAATCACTGATCGCCGCCACCTTGCAGATCCTGCCATTAGCCCTTATTTTAGGTGCCGTCTTTGGCTGGGGCCTCTGGGGCGTTGCCCTATTACAGGGCGTAAAACGACGTCAAGATAATGATTGATTTTGTAGGGGCACGGCATGCCGTGCCCTAATTAGCCGCCAATCTCTGCTGGAATTGGCACAAGAAAGGATTTAAAAATGGCCGTTAAGCCGATTCTCCCACCCGCCATGTTAGGCATCTTGGGTGGAGGCCAACTAGGCCGCATGTTTGCCATGGCAGCCAAAACCATGGGCTATAGCGTAACCGTGCTTGATCCCGATCCTGCCGCTCCAGCAGCCGAGATTGCTGATGTTCATCTGTGCAAGCCCTATACCGATCCAGAAGCACTGGCGGCGCTAGCCAAGCAATGCGCGGCTGTCACCACCGAGTTTGAAAACGTCAACGCCGATAGCATGCGCTGGCTAGCCACGCAGGGAGTAAAAGTAAGCCCCTCAGGTGATTCAGTCGCCATTGCCCAAGACCGCACTTGCGAGAAAAACTTTATCCGCGATGCGGGCCTTGCCACTGCGCCGTTTCTAGTGATTAAAAACTCCGGCGATCTAGAACAAGACCTTAGCCCCTACCTGCCAGGCATTTTAAAAACTGCCCGTAATGGCTACGACGGCAAGGGCCAAGTGCGCATCAAAAACCTAGAAGAAGCTCGCTACGCCTTATCTGAGCTGAAACATCAGCCTTGTGTGCTAGAAAAAATGCTACCACTTAAGGCCGAAGTCTCTGTGATTGTGGCTCGCAGTGCCGCCAATGAAATCGCCTGTTTTCCGCCTGCAGAAAATATCCATACCGATGGTATTTTAGATATCTCGATTGTTCCGGCCCGCATCAGCCCAGAAATCACCGAGCGCGCCCGTGCGATGGCGATCACGCTTGCCGAAAAGCTCGACTATATCGGCGTGATTGCCGTCGAGTTTTTTGTGCTAGAAGACGATTCTCTGGTCATTAACGAAATGGCACCGCGCCCGCACAATAGTGGCCATTACACGCTAGACGCTACTTTTAGCAGCCAATTTGAGCAACAAGTACGCACCATGTGCGGCCTTTACCCAGGCAAGCCTGATTTGCACACACCGGTGGTGATGGTGAATCTGCTGGGCGATGTTTGGCATAGCGATGGCAGCGAGCCGCAGTGGGAAATCATGCTCACCGCACCCAACACCAAGCTGCACCTCTACGGCAAAAAAGAAGCCCGCGCAGGCCGCAAAATGGGCCATTACAATGTGCTAGCCAGCAATGTAGATGCCGCTTTAGAGCAGGCTTTGGCACTAAAAGAAACGCTGTAATTATTAAAACCCAACAAAACCCAAGTCTTGAACCACGGAGGACACAGAGAACACGGAGTTCCACGGAGAAAACCTTTGGGTAACAATCACTAAGCAATAGAACGGTGCATCAGGTTTTGCATGAGCCGTTATATGGTTATTGCCTGTTTTTAAGGTTTCCTCCGTGATCCTCCGTGTTCTCCTTCACTCCGTGGTTCAAGATTTGGGTTTAAAACCGGAGCAAGGGTGAAATGAATTTAATCAGTGATTTACAAGCGCGTGGCCTGATTGCCCAGCTTACCGATGGCGATGCGCTAGAAAAACGGCTGGCTGAGAAATCCATTACGCTCTATTGCGGCTTTGATCCGACGGCAGATAGCTTACATATCGGCAGCTTAGTACCGATTCTGGTACTCAAACGCTTTCAAGCAGCGGGCCACAAGCCGATTGCCTTGGTAGGTGGTGCCACCGGCATGATTGGTGATCCAAGCTTTAAAGCCACCGAGCGCAAACTCAATACCCTCGATATTATCGATAGCTGGGTAGGCAAAATTCGCAAGCAAGTTGAGCCTTTCTTAAGCTTTGAAGGCAGCAATGCCGCCATTATGGCCAATAACCACGATTGGTTCGGCAAGATGGATGTGCTGACTTTTCTGCGCGATATTGGCAAGCATTTCTCAGTGAATGCCATGATCAAAAAAGAAGCGGTGCAACAACGAATTAACCGCGACGACTCTGGTATCTCGTTTACCGAATTCACCTACAGCCTGCTGCAAGGTTACGACTTTGTAGAGCTAAATAAGCAATACGGTTGCGAGCTGCAAATTGGCGGCTCTGATCAGTGGGGCAATATCACCGCCGGTACCGACCTCACCCGCCGCATGAATCAGCAGCAAGTTTTTGGCCTGACCATGCCACTGGTAACCAAATCTGACGGCACTAAATTTGGTAAAACTGAATCTGGCACCATCTGGCTAGATGCAAAAAAAACCTCGCCTTATAAGTTTTACCAATTCTGGCTGACCACTGCCGATGCGGATGTGTATAAATTCTTACGCTACTTTACCTTCCTAAAGAATAGCGAAATCGATGCCATTGAAGCGGCGGATATTGCCGCTGCGGGCAAGCCAGAAGGCCAGCGCATCTTAGCCGAGCAAGTCACCGCGCTGGTACACGGTGCGGATGCCGTGGTTGCGGCACAGCGCATCAGCCAAAGTTTATTCTCTGAAGATCAAGATTCGCTTACAGAAGACGATTTTGAACAACTGGCGCTCGATGGCCTACCGCATATTGAAATCAGCAAAGAGCAAGCAGGCTTACTAGATGCAATGGTGGCAGGTGAGCTCGCCACCTCTAAAAGCCAAGCGCGTGGCTTTATTGAAAGTGGCGCGGTGATTATCAATGGCGCAAAAGCCAGCGACGTGGCTTACAACATCAGCGATGCAGACCGCCGCTACGGTAGCTACACCCTGCTGCGCCGTGGTAAGAAAAATCATTGCTTGGTGATTTGGAAATAAAGATTTTCTAGGCAATAAAAAACCACGGTTATACGCCGTGGTTTTTTATTGCCTACTTAAAGCAATCTAGAGACTAATCGATCTGCTCTAAAGCGCGACAATCTAGTTAATAATTTTTTAACCGGTGGTGGGTAATCCAATAAAGTTTCTAGCTCGCGGTAATAATTAATGCGCGTGGTATTTTTAGCAATCATGTCTTTTTCTGTTTGCAACTGCGCTTTTAGCTCGTGCTTTGGATCATGAATTAATAATCCATTTTCTAAATCTAAGCTAAACGCGCGTGGATTTAGATTATTGCCCGTTAGCAAAACATAATCATCATCAATCCAAATACCTTTTAGATGATAACTATGGCCAGGATCATTCCAGAGCATTAAATTAAGCTGGCCACGATAAATATCTAATTGATGCAGCTTAGCAAAGCGGCGTAAATGTGTTTCGTATAAATAAGGCAAGGCACCAATGGTTTTAAATGGCTCGTCTTCAGGAATATAAAAATCATTGGCTTTTTTCTCACCAACAATAATATCCACCTTTACGCCTCTTTGCAGCAGGCGGTTTATTTCTTTAATCACCATTCTTGGCAAGTTAAAGTAAGGCGTGCAAATTTGTACGTGCTCTTGGGCCGAGCCTAATAATTTAATAATTAAACGATTTAATGGATTTCGCTTTCCCACCCCAACTATAGGAGTAATCGCCAAACCAAATACTTCATTGGATGCATGCTGGGTTGAATATTGTGCAGATTTAAGCCGCTGGCGAAATTGGCGAATCTCTGGGCTAATTTGTTTTGTGCTAGGAACAGTATCTAAATCTAGGCGATAAACTGCGCTACTATTTAAAAATTCATTCTGTAAAAAATGCACCATGCTATTGGCTAAATCAGTATTCTGCATAATATGGTAACGATCGTAGCGATAGCGATCACCAAGATGCAAATACACATTATTTAAACTGGCACCGCTATAAACCACGGTATCGTCAAAAATAAAGCCTTTTAAGTGCAGCACGCCAAATAGCTCACGCGTTTGTGCAGGCACGCCATAAATAGGGATATTTAGCGCGTTATTCAAGCGCTCTTTTTGATACCAAGCCGCATTACCCGCCTGCGCTCCCGCACCAATCAAGCCACGCTGGGCCCGATGCCAATCTACAAAGATGCGAATATCCAAATCGGGCTTGCTAGCACGGGCAGCGTACAGCGCCGCTAAAATTTGCGCCCCTGCCTCATCCTCTTGCAAATACAGCGCAGTAATATAAATCCGCGTTTGTGCCTTACTAATTAGATCGAGTAACTTTTCACGAAAGCCCTCGGTGCTTAGTAAGGTTTGGAAATGAGCTGGGTCTTGTGCAAAACGCGGCAAAGACGCCAAATATGAGCGATTAGTTTCAAAAAGCATAAATGATCTGCAAACTGCAGAGTAACCTGTCTAGCATATTGAAGCCTACTATCTTAGCACTATGTTTTATAAGAAAGGAGATGTATTAATTGCCTAAGTGATCTTTTGAATAGGGTGAAAGCCACGGTTAGCGATGGGTAATTTTAAAAACATCACAAAGATAATTTAAAAAATTTTCATCCTCACACATCCCTTTACCCTCGGTATCACTCACTTTTGCCACGGGCTGACCATTGCAAGACACTAACTTCATTACAATTTGCAGTGGCACTTGGCCGCAATCATTAGATAAATGGGTGCCAATACCAAAGCCGGTACGGGTTCTAGGTGCAAAATGGCGATAAAGTGCAATCGATTTTGCTAGCGTTAAGCCATCGCTAAACACCAATTGCTTGGTGCCATAATCAATATTCATTTTAATGTAATGAGCGATTACTTTCTCGCCCCATTCATAAGGATCACCGGAATCATGGCGCAATCCATCAAAGAGTTTGCAAAAATACAAATCAAAATCACGTAAGAATGCATCGGTGCCCACCACATCAGTCAGAGCAATCCCTAAATCACCACGATATTCACGCACCCAGTGTTCTAGTGCATTAGTTTGAAAATCACGCAGCCGCGATCCAAAGCACTGAAATGCTTGCATATATTCATGGGCCATCGTGCCAATGGGCGTCACGCCATATTGCATGGCCAGCAATACATTACTGGTACCGCGAAAATAAGGAGCGGCCTGCTTTACTAAGATACCGACCATTTCTGCATGCCACACTTTAGAAAAACGTCGCCTAGTGCCAAAGTCAAAAAAAACAAAGGGATTAGTGGGCATAGCTTGCTGCGATAAAGCATTTAATTCATTTAATTTGGCCTTTAAACGCTCGCGGCCAATTGCAAGAGCTGAAGCTTGAGGCACTTGCCTAAAATATATTTCATTCACAATCGATAAGACATAAATTTCAAACAACATGCAATGCAACATTGGCCCTACAACACGGATATCTAAATCCTCACCCTGTGCTGTAATGGTAATAAAACGCCGCTGTAATTGAAATAAACGCAAGAAATCAACGAAATCAGATTTAATAAAACGTAATTTAGCTAAATAGGCCAACTCTGCTTCGCTAAAGCGTAAAGAGCAGAGATGATCGAGCTGGGTTTCTAACTCGGCTTGCAATGCCGCCAAAGGCCGCTCAGGGGTATTACGGCACTTAAATGCATAAGCCGCCTGCGTTTCAGGCTGATGGTGCAGTATTTCCTGCATCATGGTGAATTTATACAGGTCAGTATCTAATAATGATTCAATGACGGGCACAAAACCTGACATAAACTACTCCACTCAGCCGCAAAACGTTTTTAATTTAGCTATTAACCAATACATTATTATATTTAATGCCAATTAACGCTTTATATCATTGATGACTCACCCTCTGCACGGGCATTCTTACACCTGGCTCAAATAGACCATTGGCATAACGCTATCTAAGCGGGCGGATGGTTTAATCAATTGCATACATATCCGTGTCATATTAACCGTTTAGCTTGTCAGCACATTTATACTTAATTACTATATCTTTGCAAAGATATGCATTTTATCTAGCTATAAACTTACATAAAATTATAAGTAGCAACGAAAAAATTTTCTAAGCTGTCCCCAGCACAATGTTAGAAAACTTTTTCTGCTTACTTTATTACCAGCTTATAAACCCAAACACAACGAGTGGTGCAATGACTCAAACCAGCTTAATCTCTCCCCTAGCCCTTTTAGACCACGCTTGGGAATACTGGATAGACACCACTCAGCGCTCAACGCTATTTCTTGATGTGATGCGTGAGCGCAGCAATATTGCAATCGAGCATGCCCAGCACGGCAAACCACCGCTACTGGCCTTTGATTACGAGCTCTTAATTGATGCTCGCAGCCTAAGCGTGCCTTGCAACTATATGCTACTGCGCGTATTGCCTTCTGCGGGGATCAACACCGACAGTAACAAACGCCCTTATGTAATTATCGACCCCCGCGCAGGGCACGGCGCGGGCATTGGTGGATTTAAAGCTGATTCGCAAGTTGGCGTGGCTTTACGTGCTGGGCATCCAGTTTATTTTGTGGGCTTTTACCCAGACCCCGTTCCTGGCCAACGCCTGCAAGACGTAATGCAAGCCGAAGCGCTGTTTATTGAAGAAGTAGCCAAACGCCACCCTCAAGCCAGCAAGCCTTGCGTGATTGGTAATTGCCAAGCGGGCTGGGCTGTGGCGGGTTTAGCCGCCTTAAGGCCAGAAATCATGGGGCCGATTGTGCTTAATGGCGCGCCGCTTTCTTACTGGGCAGGCTCAGATGAACAAAATCCAATGCGCTACGCCGGTGGTGTAAATGGCGGCTCATGGATGGCAGCGCTCAGCGCCGATTTAGGCGGTGGTGTGTTTGATGGCGCTCACTTAGTTAAAAACTTTGAAAACCTCAACCCCGCCAATACGCTCTGGAGCAAGCCATACCATCTTTATGCCAATATCGATACCGAAGCGCCACGCTACTTAGAATTTGAGCGCTGGTGGGGTGGGCATTTCCGCATGACGGGCGACGAAATTGAAGCCATCGTTAATCAATTATTTATTGGCAATAAGCTTGCTAGCGGGCAGATCCAGACCGCCAATGGCGACAAGATTGATTTACATAAAATCACCTCCCCGATTATTGTCTTTGCCTCTTGGGGCGACGATATCACCCCGCCTGCGCAAGCATTAAATTGGATTATCGACCTCTATGGCCATGAAAGCGCCATCGTGGAAGAAGGCCAAATCATTGTGTATTTGCTGCATAAAGACGTTGGCCACTTAGGGATTTTTGTAGGGGGCAAGGTCGCGCGCAAGCAGCATGCCGAACTGGTTAATGTGATGGAAATGGTGGAATCGCTGCCGCCCGGCCTGTATGAAATGGTGATCGATACCAAGACCGCAGATTTAGCCTACGCCGAGCTAGAGCAAGGCGATTACACCGTAAGCTTTGAGACACGCACCATTGAGCAGCTTCGTTTAGTTGACCCAGACACACGTAGCGATGAGGCGGTTTTTAGCACCGTTGCGCAGGTTTCTGAAATTAACGAAACGATTTATAAAAATACCCTACGCCCAGTTTTACAGGCGGTGATTACGCCTGAAATGGGCGCATGGTCACGCAAACTCAGCCCAAGCGCCGTAAAAAACTACGCCTATTCGGACTTTAACCCTTTAATGGCGGGGATTGCCAATCAAGCCGAGCAAGTTCGCCAAGCACGGCAAGTGGCCAGTGAAGATAATTTTTTCCGTGGCTTAGAGCAGCAAGCCTCCGAAATGATCATGGCCTCACTCAATAGCTACCGTGATTTACGCAATGCTGCCAGCAGTAGCTACGTAAAAACACTTTATGGCGCTTGGGGTTTGGGTGCGATTTTCCCTCCTGCAGCGCCGCTTGAAGAAGCCGTACGCAAACAAGCCGAACAGCGCTTAGATACTCTAAAAACAGAGGCCGAGCCAGAGTTTGAAGCAGGTGGTTTTACTGAGGGCCTAGCACGGCTGTTTATCTTGGCGATGCATCACAGCGGCGGCATAGAGCGCCGCTCATTCTTAATCGCCGATCAAATCCAACTGCCAGAAATAGACCCTATTGAGTGGCGCAAAGCCGTTGATGCGCAAACGCTACTGATTAGCCTAGATGCTGAGCGGGCGATGGCAAGTTTGCCTAAGCTATTAAAAAATCTGGCGGAGCGTAAACGTGCGGTGGAGATCGTTACTAAAGTTACCATGCTCACGCCTGAGCTAGAAGACCCTAGCTCGCCACTGGCCATTAAAGCCAAAGAGCTATTAGGAATTAAAACCAGCCGTGCTAAGCCTGCCGCTAAAGCGTCTAAAACGGGGGATGCATGAGCGCAATCACCTTACAAAATCGCTGTTTTGATGAAATAGATATCGGTGATTACGCTGGGGTTCAGCACACCCTATCCATGCGTGATATCCAGCTTTTTGCCACCGTTGCTGGCGATTTTAACCCCACCCATTTAGAAGCCGCCTTTGCCAATCATGCAGGGTTTAGTGGAGCTACCGCGCCAGGAATGTGGTTGGGTGCGCAGATTTCCGGCATTTTAGGCAGCCAACTCCCTGGCCCTGGCACGGTTTACTCTGGGCAAAATCTGCAATTTCATGCGGCAGCTATTTTGGGGGATACGCTAGAAATCAGCGTCACCGTGCGCGAAAAATACCCAGAAAGCCATCTGATTAGTTTTGATTGCCTATGCCGTAACCAGCACGGCCAAACCATTATGACCGGCATTGCCAAGGTGATTGCCCCTAGCGAAAAAATCACCTTAACCCGCCCCGATGCAGGCCTCGTCAGCGTGCAAACTCATCATGCTTTTGAAGCGCTGCTTGAGCGCTGCAATGATCTGCCCTGCTTTAGCGTAGCCATTGCACATCCATGCGATGAATCGTCGCTTAAAGCCGCCATTGCCGTGGCCTCACATCATTTAATGCAGCCAATTTTAGTTGGCCCAGCCGCTAAAATTAAGGCCGTGGCCGCACAATATCAGTTAGATATCAGTGCATTTAGGCTAGAAGACACACCACACAGCCACGCCGCAGCCAGCCGTGCCGTAGAACTAGTTACCAGCGGTGAAGCCGCCATTTTAATGAAGGGCAGTTTACATACCGACGAGCTGATGAGCGCCGTGGTTAAAAGCAGCCTGCGCACCGAGCGGCGTATCAGCCATGTATTTATTATGGATGTGCCCACCTACCACAAGCCGCTACTGGTCACCGATGCGGCCATTAACATCTATCCCGAGCTGCTAGATAAAGCCGATATCTGCCAAAACGCCATCGACTTGGCGCATATTCTTGGCATTGCTCAACCCAAAGTGGCGATTTTATCGGCGGTTGAAACCATCAATCCCAAAATTCTATCCACCCTAGAAGCCGCCAGCCTATGCAAAATGGCTGACCGAGGCCAAATCACCGGCGGCATTCTGGATGGCCCATTAGCACTGGATAATGCCATTAGCTATGAATCAGCACGCATCAAGCAGATTAACTCGCCCGTGGCGGGCGACGCCGATATCTTGTTAGTGCCTGATTTAGAAGCGGGCAATATTCTTGCCAAGCAGCTCACCTTTATGAGCAATGCTGATGCTGCAGGAATCGTGCTTGGTGCACGCGTGCCGATTGTACTCACTAGCCGTGCCGATAACGACAGGACCAAATTAGCTTCCTGCGCCATTGCCTGCTTAATCGCGCAAGCTAAGCTTTAGGGGGCCTCGAAAAAACCTATATTGCTAAATAAGACAAGCCGCGTATTAAAAAATAGACGCTGCATATGTTTGATATGTCAGAAGATTTTTTTAATATGCAACGCAGTATTGTGAGATCAGATGGGTTTTTCGAGGCTCCCTTTAGTTAGGTCAACGGCGCTTGCCGCTTCATGGCAGCTAAAGCCCTACCTCTGATTATGTCTCTTGCTCAATGAACTCTGTGTAGATGGATTTCTTGAGTGCTGGGCTTGGTTTTGGAATATGTAGGACGGGTAAAACCCGCGAACAATGTTGAATAAATACACGGGTTTCACCCACCCTGCGATATTTATAATGAGATTGAGCAAGAGGCATAATCAGAAAGCCCCATGTGCTAAGACAAAAATGATGCGATGGGACAGTGAGTTAAATCTTAAACCACAGAGACCACAGAGTTTCACAGAGAAAGCACTGTTTTGAGCCTGTGTACTCAAAACTTACAGTATTTCACGCACAGCGCTACGCAGCTTGAGTTAGCGCGCATGCGGTTTCACCCGCCATAAGCCATCCTTTACAAAATAGAGATCGCCCCAACACAGGGATTAAACAATGACGAAAGCAATTTTGGTTTTAAATGCTGGCTCATCCAGCCTGAAATTCTCTGTGTTTGAATACGATGCCGCGAGCGATCTGCACCTGATGGCCAAAGGCCAAGTAGAAGGGATTGGCAGTGCGCCACACTTTTTTGCAAAAGACCATCACGGCGAAGTACTAGTAGACGAGCACTGGCAAGATGGTGAAAGTATCGATCATGCGCATTGCCTACTCGCCATTGCCACCCTGCTGCGCACCCACTACCAAGGGATTAAGCTGCTTGGCGTTGGGCATAGAGTTGTGCATGGCGGCGTACACTACGCCGCCCCCATTTTGCTTACCCCTGGCATTATCAATGCGCTGGATGCCCTGAGCCCACTTGCTCCGCTGCACCAGCCGCATAATTTGGCCGCCATTCGGGCCGTGGCTAAAGCCATGCCAGAAATGCCGCAAATTGCCTGTTTTGATACGGCATTTCATCGCAGCCAAAGCGAGCTAAATCAGCTATTTGGCCTGCCTTATAGCTGCTTTGAACGCGGTATCCGCCGCTATGGTTTTCATGGCCTATCTTACGAATACGTTTCATCGGTGCTACAGCAACAAGAGCCAGAGGTTGCCGCTGGCAAAGTAGTGATCGCCCATTTAGGCAATGGGGCCAGCATGTGCGCCATCCACAATGGCCAAAGCATAGCCAGCAGCATGGGCTTTACCGCACTCGATGGCCTGATGATGGGAACTCGAGCAGGCCGCCTTGATGCGGGCGTGGTGCTCTATCTGCAGCAGCAAGAGCAACTTGATGTGCATCAAGTGGAAGAGCTGCTCTATAAACGCTCCGGCCTATTGGGGCTATCCGGTGTCAGCAGCGATATGCGCGTTTTGCTCGCTAGCCAAGAGCCACACGCCCAGCTTGCCATTGATTATTTTGTCCACCGCATCAGCAGCGAGCTAGGCTCGCTAGCCGCCAGCATGGGCGGTTTAGATGCCTTGGTATTCACTGCAGGCATCGGCGAAAACAGCGCCATTATTCGTCAAAAAGTATGCGAGCAAGCCCAATGGCTGGGCGTTGAACTAGACCCGCAAGCCAATGAAGCAGGCGAGCAATGCATTAGTAGCATCAATAGCTCAACTTCGGTATGGATGATCCCAAGCAATGAAGAGCTGATGATCGCAAGGCATACTCGCAAGCAGCTCGGGCTGTAATGTCCCTATCGCACGATAGCCGCGTGGGTAAGATAAAACACTTTGCCTACCCTAAAATTGAAAGGAAGTCCCATGACCCAGCCTGCCGCATACGAATCCTTAGCCGGTAAAAAAGGCATTATTATTGGCATTGCCAATCAGCACTCCATCGCCTACGGCTGCGCAAAAGCATTTAAGCAGCGTGGCGCCGAGCTGGCAATTACCTATATCAACGAAAAAGGCCGCCCCTTTGTCGAGCCTTTAGCCAATGAGCTAGAAGCCTCGTTATTTATGCCACTCGACGTGTTACAGCCAGGGCAGATGCAAGCCGTATTTGATGAAGTCCGCCAAAAATGGGGGCGCTTAGACTTTGCCATCCACTCCATTGCCTTTGCCCCTAAAGATGCCCTGCATGGCCGCGTAGTGGATGTCACCGAAGAAGACTTTCATACCGCGATGAGCGTCTCCTGCTACTCCTTTATCGAAATGGCCCGCCTTGCCGAGCCGCTGATGGATAAGGGCGGCACGCTGTTTGCCATGAGCTATTACGGCGCAGAAAAAGTCATCAAAAATTACAATATCATGGGGCCAGTTAAGGCCGCACTAGAATCAGTCTGCCGCTACACCGCGGCGGAGCTTGGGCCTAAGGGCATTCGTGTGCACGCTATCTCCCCCGGCCCACTCAAAACTCGCGCCGCCTCTGGCATTGCAGAGTTCGACGAGCTACTGGATAAAGCCGCCGCCGAAGCCCCTAGCCGCTCATTAGTGAGTATCGAAGACGTGGGTGCGGCCTGCGCAGGCCTCGCATCCGACAGCGCCAAGTTGATTACCGGCGGCACAATTTATATTGATGGCGGCTTTCATATTATGGGTTGATTAAATTTGGCCTGTTCCACGTGAAACGGCTTTGCTATCGCATCGGGGAAAGCATGCTTTTTAAGCCCATAATTTTATTAGAGTAATGGAATGAGTCAAACATTATCTAGGAAGAATGCGGCCCGCGAGGCCGCATTCTTATTGCCATAAGAAATAGTAATTAGAATATTTTTAGCCACCAGCACTGAATTGATTCGCATGCCAATAAGGCAGATTACTTACAGACCAAATAGAGATTTACGGGTAGTTGTGTAGTAATTACAAAACACATTAAACAGCATGACAAAAGCTTCGTGTAATATACAAGCCTTCTTGTAAGCCCTTGGTTTAACATGCCCTTCGATCTACTCGCTTCGTTTGCCGCTGCTTTTAATCAGGAAAATCGCCTAATTACCCTTCAGCTTAGCGATGGTGCAGCGTGGGGTGAACAATTACTCCCCCAACGCGTATCAGGTAGCGAAGGCATCAACCAAGCTTATTGCTATCGGCTTGAATGCCTGTCTCCCGATAGCCACTTAGAGCTTAAATCTTTACTTGGTTTGCCCGTAGCTCTGGGCGTTATCGATGCAAACGGTGCAGCAATAGAGCGCTGTGGTATTGTTTCTAAGGCAGAATTATTAGGCTCTGATGGCGGTTTTGCTAAATATGCATTGACCATTGAGCCGCCTTTTTCTTTATTACGTTACCGCCGCACCTCCCGCGTGTTTCAGGACTTAAGCGTAGCCGAGATTATTAAGCAAGTTTTAGCGGAGCATCAGGCACTTAATCCCGTGTTTGCCAGCGTGCAAACGCTGGAGCTTCAGTTATCAGGCACACATCCCCCACGCTCCTACTGCCTGCAATACCGAGAATCTGATTTTGATTTTTTGCTGCGCCTCATTCATGAGGAAGGCATTTCATGGCGCTTTAAGCACTTAGCCGGAGATAGCCCGCAAGTTCAGCTCATTTTGTTTGATGACGTTTACGCCTTGCCGGAAACGGCAGATTCTGCCGTGCGCTTTCATCGATCTGACGCAACGGAAGAGAGTGATACACTGACCCGCTGGCATACCCAACGCAAAATAGGCAGTAGCAGCGTGTCCTTAGCGAGCTTTGATTACAAAGCCACCAGCACACAGCACAGTTTTAATGAAAGCAGTATCGATCAAGGGGATGGCGGCCAGCAAATTCAAGCCAGCTTAGAAAATTATGAGTCACAAACGCTTTATTACGCGGCAGATACTGAGCAGCTCAGCCATTACGCTCACCTGCGCCAGCAAGCCTTAGACTCACAAAAGAAGTCTTTTTCTGGCTCTGGCACATTGCGCGGCCTGCAAGCAGGGGAGTGGTTCCGCCTAGAAAATCACCCCGCCCATGAGTGGGACAGCGCCGAGCAGCGGGAATTCGCCGTAACCGAGCTGAAATTTACTGCAAATAATAATTTGCCCGCTGATCTTAGCCAGCACTTACTCATGATTGCCCCCAGTTTACTTGCCAGCTCTGGCGAGAGTGCCGCCCCGTATCATGCCGACTTTACCGCCCAAAGGCGCGGCCAACCACTCACCCCTGCCTTTGCTCACCAAGAACTCAGCAAGCCTAAAAGCCGTGGCTTACAAACCGCTACCGTGGTCGGCCCGCAAGGCAGCGCTGCCGATTCCAATCAAGCCTCAGAAGTGCATACCGATGAGCAAGGCCGCATAAAGGTGCAGTTTCACTGGCAACGCGCTGCCGAGCACCCAGAATTTGGCGCAAACATGGATGACAAATCATCTTGCTGGATTCGTGTCGCCGCGCCATCTGCCGGTGCAGGCTGGGGCCATCAATTTATTCCGCGCATCGGGCAAGAAGTAACAATAAGCTTCCTCGAGAGCGATATCGACCGCCCCATCGTGACGGGTGTGGTTTACAACGGTAGTCATCAAAACCCAACTTTTAGCGGCGCAGGCAGCTTACCCGCCAATAAAACACTATCAGGTATCAAAACCAAAGAGTTTGAGGGCGGCCAATACGGCGAGCTGCTGTTTGATGATACTAAGGGTGAAGTCGGCACCAAGCTATCGAGCGAGCACGGAAAAACCCAGCTTAACCTTGGCTACCTGACTCACCCTCGCACCGATGGTAAGGCCGAGTCGCGCGGCGAAGGCTTTGAGCTGCGCAGCGATAATCAAGGCGCAATCCGCGCCAATGGTTTACTGATTAGCACTGAAGAAAAAAGCGGCGCAAGCGGCAAGCAGCTCGACCACAGCCCCGCGCAAAGCCAGCTGGAAGCCGCCCTCGCCTTAGCCCAAAGCCTAGGTGAAGCCGCCACCCATCAACTCGCCGACACTATTGAAACGGGGGACGACAATCAAACCGTTAAGCCAGACAATAGCGTAGGCGATAAAAAGACCTCCGGCCATTTGCACCACCACGTGCATGCCAGCAAAAGCTTTGCAGCGGGTAGCAACACCGATAAAGACGGCAAGAATAAATCCCAAAATCAAGCTGGCCAGCAAAAAATTATCCTGCTACATGGGGAAGACGGCGTAGCTATTACCAGCCCGCAAAGCCAAACGATCAGCGCCGGAACCAACCTAGATTTGGTCGCCCAAAGAGACACCAACCAAACCTCTGGCCGCCGCTGGATTCATAATGTGGGATCACACATCAGCCTATTTGTGGCGGGCGTAAAAGACCAAGTCGCACTTAAACTGATCGCCGCTAAAGGTAAGATTCAGCTACAAGCGCAGAGCGACGATATTGAAATCACCGGCGATAAAGATTTAAAAGTTACCGCCTGCAAAGAAAGCATCCATATTGTTGCCAAAGACGAAATTCTGATGACGGCAGGGGGTGGCTATATCCGCATAAAAGGGGGAAATATTGATATTCATTGCCCTGGGGAGGTAACGGTAAAGGGGGCGAATCACACGATGAGCGGGCCAGATAAGATGACAGCTCAGCATCCAGCCTTTCCCAAAAATACACCCAAATCACCGTTTATTTTTAAACTTGATCAATCACCAATGGGTGAGCAAAGCAGCTGGAATCGAATGCCCTATAAACTATATGCCGATGGTGCATTGATACAACAAGATGTTTTGGACGCCAGTGGGCAGCTGCATATTCCGCACGAAGTCCCAACACAGCATTACAAATTAGAATTAGCAAATGGATTGGTTTATCAGATTCCAGTAGCTAGCGAGTATAAAAACGCTTCTCAAGGGGATCTGGCAAATAAAGGATTTCATCGCTATGAGCCAGTAAAATCAAGTGATACTGATACGACAAAACACCAAGACTCTGCCCGTGAAGATTATCGCAACCTATTTACTGGCAAAGGTGAAGTATGAGTAAACCTATTGTTACTCCCGCTGCGCTGGGGCAGACCAATGAATGCACAATCACACCTCCTTGGGTGGTGCAAAAAGCTGAATATGCACCCGTTGGAGCGAGCTTTAAGCCATTAATCAATGGAGAAAGAGCATTTAGAGCTGTTTATGAAGCGATTGTCGCAGCAGAAAAATCGGTTTGCATTATTTGCTGGGGCTTTCAACCTTCTATGTATTTTATTCGTGAAAGCGATCCTGATTTAATGAGCATTGGCAAGCTACTAGAGAAGAAAGCGGAAGCGGGCATTAAGGTTAGGGTTCTTTGTTTTGCTTTTGAGTTAACCCTTAAACCTTTTTACCTCAACGTTACAGGCGTTAAGCAGGGTTTAGGTGAATCCAATACACCAGGCAGACATTCAATTGGGATTCAAGATCGCCCAGCTTATAGTGATGATGCTCAGTATCAATATGACTGTGATTGGTTCAATAAATACGATGAAAATCAAGAGATGTGGGATGTTGCCGTTAAGCTTGGAAAAGCAGTAATGGGTAATAAACGTGCAAATAATCTACGTTTCTTTAGCCGAGGTTTTAGCTCAACAGATCGCGCACGTATTGCTGGCCGTAATTATGAAGATCAAGGATTGAGTGGCGGCACTAAAACCGTGCTAGCAGCGACCCCCAGCCATCACCAAAAAATGGTGTTAGTTGATTACGAAACACCCAATAAAGCAACTGGATTCGTCATGGGCCACAATATGCTTGATGAATATTGGGATAAAGATAACCACAGCTATTACCGCCAACATTATAAGGCAGGCCGTAATGGTGTTATTGGCCCACGCCAAGATATTTCGAGCAGAGTAACTGGCCCTGTTGTAGGCAATCTATTTTCCAACTTTAGCCAAGCTTGGGAAAAAGAAACCGGCGAGTCACTGGGGAAACTTGATTGCTCACGTTACCCTACACGCAAAGATGCTGAAAATCTGCCTGTATATGCGCAAATTTTACGAACTCAACCGCAATATGGCATCAAAGAAATTAAAGATGTATATATGCAGGCAATTAATAATGCCAGCACAATGATTTATGCTGAGAATCAATACTTTCGCTGGCCCCCTTTAGCTGAAAAAATTAAAGAAGTTGCTCAAAAACAAACCCAGTGGGGATGTGACCCCGGCAAGCATGATGCTCTGTATTTATTTGTGACCACAAATTCCACGGATGATGGCGTAGGCTCAGGAACGGTCAACACTTATCGTATGCTCGATAGCCTAGGACGAGCCGACACCATACCCAATGTGGCCCGCTCAAAAGAGCTGGATGTTCGGCAAGCTGAATTAAAACAAGCCAAAGCACAAACTGATGCAGCACAAAGTAAAGTGAACCGATCCGCCCCGCAGGTTGAAGGCGGAATCCAATTTGGTAGGATTAGTGAAGCACACCTGCAAAACTTGGAAGAGCTAAATGTTGCAAACCAAAGGCAGAGCAAAGCAGAAGATGCCGTAAAAGCCAGTGAGGATGCACAGCAACGTGCCAAGAACAATGGCAAAGAGCGAGTCATTGCCCCCAAAGAAGTACCTGGTCTAAAAATGCAAATTTGTACCTTGGTCGCTCCTGATTCGCCCGCTGGGAAGCCTTGGCTGGATGTGTATATCCACGCCAAATTACTAATGGTAAATGATAGTTTCACCACGCTTGGCTCTACAAATATCAATACCCGCAGTATGGAAGTTGATAGTGAATTGAATATCGCCTTTGCTGATAGCAGAATCACCAAGCCAATGCGTCAGCATTTATGGGGACTGCATACCAATGGGATGGGGGCACAGGATGAACCCGCAGAGGCATTTAAAAAGTGGGATAAAATTATTAAGGAAAATAAGAAACGATCCCCCGATAGAAGCAAAGCTAGCCTAGGAAAACCCTATGCATCCCTGGTCGAGTTCTATCGCGGTAGTACCAAAATCTCAGACTCGGATTAAACCATGCCACGATTTAGTTATCTGCTATTAATTTGCCTCATGTTTACTGCTTGTAAAGCCAGCTCGCCCCATGCCAAGGAAAGGACTATGCCTGATTTACCCGATGTACACGCAAAACTTGCTTTTAGCTGTGTTTATGAAAAAGATCATTTACCAGAACTGCCCAAAGAAGCAGATACGCTGTTCCTTTATGCCCGCTGGCTACAAAAGAATAACCTATTAAAACAAGACACCAAGGTTTATCCTGAGATTGCCCGCCTATACCGTATTGCCGCTGCTAATGGACACTACAAAGCCAATATAAATTTACAAAATGGCATGACCGATGGCAGTCTGGAAGGATCAATTATTGAAGTCCTAGATTTAAATGATCAATTAGTAAAAGAAAATATCCCTACTGGCTTTTACAATATTGGCTATTACATCGAGCATGGCTATGGCTACGATGAAAACCCTGAATTGGCACTAAAATACTTCCGAAAATCTGCCGATATGGGAAGCCCCGCAGGTCAATTTTATGTAGGTGAAAAATTAGATCCTGCTGATATGGCACCAGAGGTTGCAGAAAAAATGTTCCAGTGTGCTGCAGAGCAGGGGCATGGTGAAGCGGCTATTTCAGTTGCGATTGGCTATAAAACATTAAAAAAGAAGTACCCAGAGGCTCTTGTTTCTTTTCAACTTGGAGTGAAAGCAGGGCATGAGACAGCAGCTTCATTTCTCGAAGGTGCGTTTCTCACCCCCTCCCCCAGTAATGAATTGGATTACCTCGCCTTAGAAAAAGACGAAGAACGCTCACGCCGCTATAAAGCAATTGGCGCTGTACTAGGCCGCTATTCTTACCTCAAGCCGACAGTAGAAGAAATTGACGATATTGTGCCCTTGCCACCAGCTAAATTGCCACCTTGGGACGGCTCTTTAAAATGGCTAAAAATGCATGAAGCGAACATTGCACCTGCTAAGCCCAGTGATGAACTGATCGCCAAACTGGCTAAAGCCAAGGGGCTGGATCCTGCATCGGGCATGCCGCTGGCCCTGCTTAAAAAAACGGAAGTTGTCCCTCCAGCTCCAGCCGCCATCACTACGCCAAGCCGCGTCGCCCTTGGCACCCTCTGTCACAACGGCTTACCTTGCCCAGAGGCCGGTCTGTGGGTTGGCTATTTTGAAGGGCAAAAATATAGCCACCTGCTCAGCAAAGGCCAGCTTATGCCCACCATTCCAGCATCAATTCCCCGCAGCAATAAACTGGCCCAATGGCTAAAAGGCCCTGAAAAAATGGAGCTGGCTATGGAATGGCAATTGGAAAAATATACGGATGCATGATTTTGTTTGGAAGGCGAGAGTCAATAAAATGTCTGCGCATATTTATTGCTTCGTCTTGTTTGCTGCCCTTGCACTCACGGCCTGCGGCAATGATTTTAAGGATAGAAAATTGGATAGTCTGGATAATATTAAAGCCAAGCTGGCATTTACTTGCGCTTATGAAAAAGATCATTTACCTGACTTACCTGCAGAGGCAGATATCTTATTTAAATACGCCCGATTTTTAGAGAAATACAATACCCAAAAGCAAGATGAAGGTGTGTTTGCAGAAATAGAACGCCTCTATCGCATTGCAACCGCCAACGGCCATTACAAAGCCAGTATTAATTTACAAAACGGCATGATGCGCCGTTATTTACACGGCAGCTCCACCGAAATGGCCGACTGGGCAGAAGAGCTGATCAAGGCCAATATCCCTGCGGGCTACTTCCTAATGGGCCTCTATATCAAAAATGGCAGTGCAGGGATTAAAAAAGACCCTGAGCTGGCTTTACGCTATTTCCGTAAGGCTGCTGACTTGGGTAATCCAGATGCACAATATTATGTCGGAGATAAGTTAGCACCGATTGATATCGCGCCAGATGTAGCTCGTCAAATGCACCAATGTGCTGCGGATCAGGGGCATGGGGAGGCGGCAATGGATTTAGGCTTCAACTTCCAATTGACGGGAAATTTTGTTGCGTCTGCCAAGGCTTTTCAACTAGGTATTATTGCCGGCAATTCCACTACAGCATCTTTTCTGAGAGATGCATTTAAAGCCCCGTCCCCTGATGATCCATTAAACTATTTAGCGCTTGAAAAAGATGATGAACGATCATCACGATATGAAAAAATATGGCGGATGTTAGCAAACTATTCCTTTGCTAATCCCAAAGTCCCCGAACTAGACCAAATAGTACCCTTGCCACCGGCTAAGCTGCCTAAATGGGATGGCACATTCCAATGGCTTAAAGAATACCAAGCTAAAGTCGCCCCTGAAAAACCAAGCGATGAACTGATCGCTAAATTGGCTAAAGCCAAGGGGCTAGACCCTGCATCGGGCATGCCGCTGGCCCAGCTTAAAAAAGCAGAAGTTGCCCCTCTAGCTCCAGCCTCCATCACTACGCCAAGCCGCGTCGCCCTTGGCACTCTTTGCCACAACGGCTTACCTTGTCCAGAGGCCGGTCTGTGGGTTGGCTATTTTGAAGGGCAAAAATATAGCCACCTGCTCAGCAAAGGCCAGCTTATGCCCACCATTCCAGCATCAATTCCCCGCAGCAATAAACTAGCCCAATGGCTAAAAGGCCCAGAAAAAATGGAACTGGCTATGGAATGGAAATTGGAAAAATATACGGATGCATGATTTATTATGGAGAGCGAGAGTCAATAAAATGCCTGCGCGTATTTATTGCTTCGTCTTGTTTGCTACCCTTGCACTCACGGCCTGCGGCAATGATTTTAAGGATAGAAAATTGGATAGTCTGGATAATATTAAAGCCAAGCTGGCATTTACGTGTGCTTACGAAAAAGACCATTTACCCGCCTTGCCTGCCGAGGCAGATATCTTATTTAAATACGCCCGATTTTTAGAAAAATATAATACCCAGAAACAAGATGCAGGCGTATTTGCAGAAATTGAACGGCTTTATCGTATTGCCACGGCCAACGGCCATTACAAAGCCAGTATTAATTTACAAAACGGCATGATGCGCCGTTATTTACACGGCAGCTCCACCGAAATGGCCGACTGGGCAGAAGAGCTGATCAAAGCCAATATCCCTGCGGGCTATTTCCTAATGGGCCTCTATATCAAAAATGGCAGTGCAGGGATTAAAAAAGACCCTGAGCTGGCTTTACGCTATTTCCGTAAGGCTGCTGACTTGGGTAATCCAGATGCACAATATTATGTCGGAGATAAGTTAGCACCGATTGATATCGCGCCAGATGTAGCTCGTCAAATGCACCAATGTGCTGCGGATCAGGGGCATGGGGAGGCGGCGACAGACTTAGGTATAGATATGAAGTTTTCGAAAAGTTATCCTGAGTCTGTTAAAGCCTTTCAGACAGGGGTCACTGCAGGACATGAAATCTCAGCATTGGCTTTAGAAGAAGCTTTTAAAGGCCCTTCCGCAGCAGATGATCACACTTATTTAGGACTTGAAAAAGACGATGAACGTGCAAAACGCTACAAAACTATCGGCGCGATGTTGAGCGCTTATTCTTTTGCTAATCCTAAAGTCCCCGAACTAGAGCAAATCGTACCCTTGCCACCGGCTAAGCTGCCTAAATGGGATGGCACATTCCAATGGCTTAAAGAATACCAAGCTAAAGTCGCCCCTGAAAAACCGAGTGATGAGCTGATCGCCAAATTGGCTAAAGCCAAGGGGCTAGACCCTGCATCGGGTATGCCGCTGGCCCTGCTTAAAAAGGCTGAAGTTGCCCCTCCAGCCCCAGCCGTCGTTGCATCCCCAAGCCGCGTTGCCCTTGGCACCCTCTGCCACAATGGCTTACCTTGCCCAGAGGCCGGTCTGTGGGGTGGCTATTTTGAAGGGCAGAGATATAGCCACCTGCTCAACAAAGGCCAGCTTATGCCCACCATTCCAGCATCAATTCCCCGCAGCAATAAACTAGCCCAATGGCTAAAAGGCCCTGAAAAAATGGAGCTGGCGATGGAATGGCAATTGGAAAAATATACGGATGCATGATTTATTATGGAGAGCGAGAGTCAATAAAATGCCTGCGCGTATTTATTGCTTCGTCTTGTTTGCTGCCCTTGCACTCACTGCCTGCGGCAATGATTTTAAGGATAGAAAATTGGATAGTCTGGATAATATTAAAGCCAAGCTGGCATTTACTTGCGCTTATGAAAAAGATCATTTACCTGACTTACCTGCAGAGGCAGATATCTTATTTAAATACGCCCGATTTTTAGAGAAATACAATACCCAAAAACAAGATGAAGGTGTGTTTGCAGAAATTGAACGCCTTTACCGAATTGCTACGGCCAATGGCCATTATAAAGCCAGTATTAATTTACAAAACGGTATGATGCGCCGCTATTTACACGGCAGCTCCACCGAAATGGCCGACTGGGCAGAAGAACTAATTAAAGCTAATATCCCTGCTGGCTACTTCCTAATGGGGCTCTATATCAAAAATGGCAGCGCGGGGATTAAAAAAGATCCTGATCTAGCTTTGCGCTACTTCCGCAAAGCCGCTGATTTAGGCAACCCAGATGCTCAGTATTATGTTGGGGATAAGCTGGCCCCAATTGATATTGCGCCGGATGTGGCTCGCCAAATGAGACAGTGTGCTGCGGAACAGGGGCATGGAGAAGCGGCTATAGACTTAGGTATTAACCTGCAAGGCAACAAGCTCTTTCCTGAGGCACTTAAAGCGTTTCAGCTCGGAGTGTTAGCAGGAAATGATATATCTGCATTAAATTTAGAAAATGCATTTAAAGCCCCCCCCCCTAATGACCCACTATATCATTTAGCTCTTGAAAAAGACGATGAGCGGGCAAAACGCTATAAAGCCATTGGCGATATGTTGACCGCTTATGACTTTGCAAAGCCCAAAGTCCCCGAACTCGATCAAATCGTGCCATTGCCACCGGCCAAACTGCCCAAGTGGGATGGCACATTCCAATGGCTGAAGGAATACCAGGCTAAAGTTGCTCCTGAAAAACCAAGCGATGAACTGATCGCTAAATTGGCTAAAGCCAAGGGGCTAGACCCTGCATCGGGCATGCCGCTGGCCCAGCTTAAAAAAGCAGAAGTTGCCCCTCTAGCTCCAGCCTCCATCACTACGCCAAGCCGCGTCGCCCTTGGCACTCTTTGCCACAACGGCTTACCTTGTCCAGAGGCCGGTCTGTGGGTTGGCTATTTTGAAGGGCAAAAATATAGCCACCTGCTCAGCAAAGGCCAGCTTATGCCCACCATTCCAGCATCAATTCCCCGCAGCAATAAACTGACCCAATGGCTAAAAGGCCCAGAAAAAATGGAGCTGGCTATGGAATGGCAATTGGAAAAATATACGGATGCATGATTTCTTATGGAAGGCGAGAGTCAATAAAATGCCTGCGCGTATTTATTGCTTCGTCTTGTTTGCTACCCTTGCACTCACGGCCTGCGGCAATGATTTTAAGGATAGAAAATTGGATAGTCTGGATAATATTAAAGCCAAGCTGGCATTTACTTGCGCTTATGAAAAAGATCATTTACCTGACTTACCTGCAGAGGCAGATATCTTATTTAAATACGCCCGATTTTTAGAAAAATATAATACCCAAAAACAAGATGAAGGTGTGTTTGCAGAAATTGAACGCCTTTACCGAATTGCTACGGCCAATGGCCATTATAAAGCCAGTATTAATTTACAAAACGGTATGATGCGCCGCTATTTACACGGCAGCTCCACCGAAATGGCCGACTGGGCAGAAGAACTAATTAAAGCTAATATCCCTGCTGGCTACTTCCTAATGGGGCTCTATATCAAAAATGGCAGCGCGGGGATTAAAAAAGATCCTGAGCTGGCTTTGCGCTATTTCCGCAAGGCGGCTGATTTAGGCAACCCAGATGCACAATATTATGTTGGGGACAAACTGGCCCCTATTGATATTGCACCAGATGTCGCCCGTCAAATGCGACAGTGTGCTGCGGAGCAGGGGCATGGGAAAGCTGCTACAGATTTAGGTATTAACTTGAAAGGTAACGGGGTATTTCCGGGGGCACTTAAAGCTTTTCAGCTTGGTGTGTTGGCAGGAAATGACATATCTGCATCAACATTAGAAAATGCCTTTAATGCCCCCCCCCCCTGATGACCCATTGGATTATCTAGCCCTTGAAAAAGACGATGAGCGCGCAAAGCGCTATAAAGCCATTGGCGATATGTTGACCGCTTATGACTTTGCAAAGCCCAAAGTCCCCGAACTAGACCAAATAGTACCCTTGCCACCGGCTAAGCTGCCTAAATGGGATGGCACATTCCAATGGCTTAAAGAATACCAAGCTAAAGTCGCCCCTGAAAAACCGAGTAATGAGCTGATCGCCAAACTGGCTAAAGCCAAGGGCCTAGACCCCGCATCGGGCATGCCACTGGCCCTGCTTAAAAAGGCTGAAGTTGCCCCTCCCGCCCCAGCCATCGTTGCATCCCCAAGCCGCATTGCCCTTGGCACCCTCTGCCACAACGGCTTACCTTGCCCAGAGGCCGGTCTGTGGGTTGGCTATTTTGAAGGGCAAAAATATAGCCACCTGCTCAGCAAAGGCCAGCTTATGCCCACCATTCCAGCATCAATTCCCCGCAGCAATAAACTGGCCCAATGGCTAAAAGGCCCAGAAAAAATGGAACTGGCTATGGAATGGCAATTGGAAAAATATACCGATGCATGATTTATTATGGAAGGCGAGAGTCAATAAAATACCTGCGCGTATTTATTGCTTAATCCTGTTTTCTACCCTTGCACTCACGGCCTGCGGCAATGATTTTAAGGATAGAAAATTGGATAGTCTGGATTATGTCAGATAAAAATAGCCCACCAGTATAAGCGGGCCATTTTTTAACTCAAAGAATTAACGGCCCATTTCTTTTAAATACTCGCTACGCGCAGCAATCGCGGTGTCAGCAAAATCACTGAATACGCCGTCTAATCCCAAGCGGAAGAAGGCTTTGTATTCAGCTTTTGGATCGTTTTTAAAGTCTGCCGGAATGCGGCGCTTTTCATTGCGGAAGGTATAAGCGTGTACAAACAAGCCTGCCTTATGCGCATCGCTAATCAAGCTTGTTGGAGCCATGCTGGTGGCATCGGCGTAATTAACTTTACCGTCGCCATTTAAATCCAGCTGCTTGCCATCTGCGCCAAACGTACCTTTGACGGGGATAATATAAGGCTTCCATGGGCCGATGCCATCGGCGTAGGTTTTGATTTCTGCAAGGCCCGCTGGGGTTACCATTTCGCTAAAGAAACGGCTAGTCTGCCCTGCCAAAGTCCAATCATAAGGGCGATCAGACGGCAATGCGTAAGTCAGCTTACCAGTTTTCATATCCACATCATCGGCATCAATTAGCTGAATCAGCTTGGTATTCAAACCTTTAGCCTTCAGGTATTTAAGGCTGCTTGGTTCAAAGCTTTGCACAAACACCGGTGCTGTTTTGCTATTCCAGCCGGCCTTATTCAAGATTTCAATCAGCTTATCTTCAAGAGGCAAACCCAAGGCTCGGTGGTAGCTTGGGTTTTTGGTTTCAGGATAAACCGCAACCGTGCGTGTAGCGCTTGATTTTGCTTTGGCCAAATCAATAATTTCTTGGAAAGTAACGATCTTATATTTGCCGTTAAATTCTTGCGGGCGCTCTGCGTCAGTGGAAATACCCCCCAAAGTTTTAATTTCTTTTAAGGTGAAATCACTTGCAAACCAGCCTGTTTGCTCTTCGCCATCCACTAATCTGGTTTTTTTGCGATCGGCAAACTCAGGGTGTGTAGCCACATCGGTGCTGGTGCCAAGATTGGGATCATGGCGAGCAATCAATTCACCATCCTTAGTGGAAATTAAATCAGGCTCAATTGCATCAGCCCCCAGCTCAATTGCCTTAACATAAGCCTCGTAGGTTTCTTCTGGCAAATAACCTGAAGCACCACGATGCGCTACAACCAAAGGCTGCTGACCATCCAGCGTTAATAACGCAGGCTTAGTGGACTCTGGCGTGGTGACATCATCACCACTACAAGCGCTCAGCGCCAATGCAATACTACAAACTAGGATTGAAGGCTTAAACATGGCATTGGTCTGCATAAAAGGATAAAACCCCTATTTTAGAAAAATTACATTACCCAAATAAGTCACTCACATGACATCTAGATGAATTTCCATAGCCTACGTTTCATAATACCTGCAATCAATTCGTCACATGCACAAGGCATGCTACCTATCTTATTCAATCAACATCGCGGCTATGGTCACAAATTTGGGTGCAAGCTATGGGTCCGATCACAGTGGAATAATTTGTGGCTATCTATTTTTGCCAGGCTTGCCCGGCCAGCAAATTGAATCGGCTCAAATCAAACAATGGCTGGCCACACCTTTTGAGCCCACATCGGAGGAGTTTTTATGGTTGCATTTCAATCTATCTAATACCGCCGCAGAGAAATGGCTAAAAGCCAATTTAACGCTACCAGAGCAGTTTTTTGAGGCATTACACGAAGGCTCTCAATCTACCCGTATTGAATACGCCGAACATGCCTTAATTGGCGTGGTGAATGATGTGCTATTTGATTTTGCCTTTAATCCATCCGATACCGCCACACTGTGGATGAGTGCTGATCGGCATGTATTAATTAGCGCCCGCAGTAAGCCATTACGCTCTATTGATAAGCTTCGGGCACAGGTTCGCGCTGGAGAGTTGTATCGATCACCCATTGATTTAATGGTAAATCTATTACGTGATCAGGCCGATGTATTAAGCCAAATCGTGCGTGAAGCCATTACTAAAGTCGATAAGGAAGAAGATAAACTACTCACCAATCGGCCCAATATTAAGCTGGCCGATTTAGGCGCATTACGCCGCGTTTTAGTCAGGCTTTGCCGCCTACTCGCCCCAGAGCCTGCCGCCTTATTCCGGCTATTAAACCGGCCCCCAGAATGGATAAGCGCGCACGATATTCAAGATTTACGCCAATCTACCGAAGAATTTTCCGCCGTTTTAAGCGATATCTCAGCGCTAGTAGAGCGCATCAAGCTATTACAAGAAGAAGTGGCCGCCAAAGTAAACGAGCAAACTAATCGCAGTATTTATATTCTTACCGTGGTCACGGTTTTAGCCTTACCCGTGAATATCATTGCCGGTTTTATGGGCATGAATGTGGGGGGGATTCCACTGGCGCAACACCCTCATGGCTTCTGGATTATTCTGGGGTTTACCTTTGTTTTTCTAGCACTCGCAGCGGCTTGGGCGTTTCGAAAAAGAGATTAAACCATCAGAATCCACCGGTTAATGAAGGCAGATTATTCTCGCCAATCAAAGGGGGCAACACCTTTAGCACTGCGCTGACGCGGGCGCTGGTGTACACACCCTTAGCCGCTTGCTGGGCTTCGATTACCGTATGGCCTGCCCCAACTAAAGTCACTTCGCCGGTGCTTTCTTCAACCATTGCTACTTCAGGGTGGCTACTGGTATAGCGCAGCGGGCCTTGGCTATTGCTTTGAGGAGGACTAATTATAAATGGCTCATCGCCCAGTATTTTGCTATCTAATTCAAAACCAGCCAGCGTTGCCGCAGGCAAAACGGCTCGTTGCTGCGGGCTAAACTCAACATCCAGCGCGTTTAATCCAGCCAGCTGATCAAGCGACAAAGCCATCAGTTGAGCGGGGCTAAGCATCAGCACCAAGGGTGGTGCCAAACCGGCCAGTTGCTCAATGCTAAGCGTGGGCAGCGCGGAAAACACCGCCAGCTGCACCGGTAATAAAGCACCGAGATGCAATGGGCTGAGCACCCGCAGTTGCTCAGCATTAAACAGCGCTAGCTCGCTGGCAGGCACACGGGAAAATTGCTGCGGAGACATATTTTGTACGCCGGTTGGCGTTGGAAAATTTAATCGTCTGGCCGAAACCAGCTCGATCGCGCCACCCAACTCAGGCTTTGCTTTTTTCAATACCACTTCAATTTGCAATATCGCGCCATCACTTTGCTGCACGTCAAAAATATAGGTACCCGCTTGCCTGAAATTCCTGAGCATCAGCCTTAAAGCGCCATCATTGATTAACCACAATATATTGTCTGATGAATTAGCTAGCAGCACAGTTGCGGTTTGCAGGGAAATAACCGCTTCAATCGGCATTAGCAAACGTAATTGAATAAACTGACGATTACTTGCATCAATATATAAACCCGATTTATCCCCAGCTTGAGCAGAATAACTTTGCTCTGGCGCAGACAGTGTGGGCAAATAGCCAGGACGTTTAGTCAGCTCTTTTAACACGGATGGCAAGGGCTTTGCTTCCAACCCATACTGCATGCATGAGGTGTTTTTAACACCACCACCGCTCAGTGGAATGGCATAACGCAGTACAACGCTGCCATTTTCTTGCTCAAGCGCACGGCTGGCATTGAGGCTCCATGCATCGTTGGCAATCCTAACATTAAATAAATGGCTGTTTTCGCCGCCATTATAAGCGCCGGTTAGACGCAGGCAATTGCTAAAGTATTGGCTGTATTGTACTAAAGTGCTACGGGCTGTTTCACCAAAAGACATGCCCCTCAGCTCTTTTTCACGCTGGTAGGCTAAGCCAAAATCCAGCTTGCCATTATGAATAGGCGAAAGGCTTAGATTGTAAATGGCCCCCTGCCGCTTGCCTGTCGCCATTCGGGAATCAAAATACATCCCACCTGTGTTCTCTGAGGCAATAGATTCGTTTTCTAGTTTTGGATCTGCGGCATATACCGTAACCCCCAGCTCAGAAAAAAAGCTGCCATAACTGCTACCTTTTTTAAGGCTCAGTAGATAATTATTCTGCCGCATTCTTGGCGAGTTGAAAGCAGTATCTAATTCATTTTGCGCTTGCTGCTGCCCAGCAGATAGCCGCAAGCGTAAGTGATCTGGCGCACTAAATACCCCCGTTAACAAGGCATTTTGAAAGCGCTCGCTTACTTCAAAATTTGCCCCAAGCGCAAAGTAATCACTTAAGGCAAAGCCAGCATCAAAATTAAATGCCGTTTTATTACTTGCCGAATAATCTACCGAAGCAATCAATTGCTCCGTTGCCGTCTCAAACCCCAAGCTCGCCCCATCGTACGCCCAGTTAATTTTTCCCAGCGCCCTATCCTGCGATTCTGGCAAATCAGGCAATGCTCCTTCAGCAGCGTGCAATAGCGTGCTGCTGAATAAGCTCAGGACAATGATTTTTTGATAGGTGAGGGAGAAATCCACGAGCGCCTAAACCGATGCTTCAAGATGGGTACAACATAAGCATTCCGCGCTGGGTTGTCATGGTAAAAGTACAAGGCCGCCACAAACTAGCGGCCATGCAGGTCGTCCTCACGCCATCTGTAGTTTCCCCATGCCTAACGTTTCGGTGGTTTTTATTGGCTCACCCAGCAAGTGTTTAACAATCCTCGCGGGATTGCCGGTGACCACACAAAACGCCGGTACATCTTCGCTCACCACCGCCTGTGTGCCCACCACCGCGCCTTCACCAATGGTTACACCTTTAAGAATAGTTGCCCCAGCACCTATCCACGCGCCATTGCCAATTCGCACCGGAGCAGAGCGGATTCGGCTGGCCTCGCCCGCTTGGCCTCGGCCTAATAAAGGGTGACCACTGCTATCCATAATGGTGACCATAGGCCCAAAAATAACGTCATTACCGATCTCTACTTTTTGATAAGCCAAAATAGCTACGCCCTGCAAAACCACGCGATCACCAATCTGAATCTGCCCAACTGGCCCGTCATTAATTTGCACCGTGCTTAATTTCACCGGCTGATTATGAAACGCTGGGATATTTCCAGATTCGATATAGCACTGGCTACCAATGCTGATGCTGCCAGCAAACAATGCCGCATCTATTTCGCTTTCAATCAGGCCCGCATCTAATAACTCAGCATCAATAACGCGGGTATAAGCAAGCCTAGGTGTGCCAGAAAAAAAACTACTTAAGCCAATATTGACCTGATGCGCAAGCAAGCGCTTTGGCACATCCTGCGCAGGGCTTCCGGCCAGCTCCGGCGGGATAAGATAGATGTTCTGATATTGGCAAGGCATATCATGCCTCCTCAGTTTCAAGAGCTAAGGCGCGCTTAGATTTTTGTACTGTGTGATCACGGTATATTTTGATCACTTTATTTAATGAATACTTAGCGTCATTCAAATCTTTGCCATAAAAGCTGGTCGACCATAAATGATATTTTTTATGGATGCGCAATGCCGCGATTTCCGATTGATCTTTTTGATCGTCCACTTCTTTCTTATGTGGCCAGTGGAAAGACACAGCCTCTCTTTCCATGGAAAACTGATTATTATTCAGATGTAAACGCACACCTAAATCAACGTCTTCACCACCCCAGCTATTAAATGATTCATCAAATAAACCCGCTTTTAATAGCTGCTCACGCTCTGCCGAGGCGTGGCAAGTCCAAAAAATATCAAATGGAGCAGGCCAGTTGCTGATGTTTTCACCCAGCTCATCATATTGCTGCTGGCGCACATCGTGGGCCCCCATCTCTGCCAAGCGGCGAATGGTTGCATCAGGCGTATGAGAATCTATTTGCGCAGACATCTCGGCCAACAGGCTGTTATCCACCTCAAAGCCATAAACATAACCAATAATTACCACCGGAAACTCTGATTGACTATGCACATTGGCATGTACTTCTAAGGTTTTACTGCCCAATAAAACGCCGGTATCAATAAAGACAATGTATTTGCCTTCCGCAATGGACGTGCCAATATTGCGCGCCTTACCTGCCCGAAAGCCTTTGTCTTCCTGCCAGAAGTATTTGATATTAAGCCGCTCAGCAAACGATTGCACCAGCTGCTCGCTGGCGTCTGTGCTGCCATCATCTACAACAATCACCTCAAACAGCTGCTTATCCAACGTTTGTAGCGCCAAAGATTCTAGGGTATAGCGCAAAAGATCGGCTCGATTGTAAGTGGGAATCACAACACTGATCTGCAAATTAGACATGGTATTTCCTTTGACTTTAATTAATCGAAACCCAGCCTGAGCAGCTACTCAATCGAGCTCTGGCATGTAGTTTTTTTGGTGAGTAGTGCTGATGCGATGCTGCGCCCACCTTTCACGCAATAGAATTTAATCCCCATATTTCTTATAAAATGCTAAATTATTTGTAAGTTTTTGTAGTATAAACACTTTATATTGCTTTCGCATAACTGTAAACGAAATGAGTATGTAGTTTTACAACGCAATATATTGTAGTAATTTTTGTATTTACTACATCACTCCTAGAATAGGGCGTGTCAGTGCAGGTAAACCCAACCCAGGCTTACACGCAGCAGGTTTAGCCGACCAGGGATGGTGTCTAAAGCAAACAGAATAGAGTGTGGCGCGAATACATCAATACGCAGGGGCAAACCGAGGGGAGGCTGAAACTACAGCAAAACCAAAGAATCAAATTAGACTTTGCTATCAAGAACCTTGGCCAAAAGTTTAATCAAAAAATCTTTCATCGCTAGCACGCGCTGACTGGCTTTTAAATCGCGGTGATAAACCAGCCACAGCTCGCGTGACGGAACCACCGAAGGGGCATCCAGCTTAACCAGCATGTCATCAATATCACCGACATATTCAGGCAGAAGCGTAATTCCAAGCCCACACCTCACCGCAACATACTGAGTATGCAGCGTATTGCCTTTAATTAAAGGGGCTCGATTTTGGGTAATTTGCTTTAGCCATTTCACCATTGGCAAATAAGCCCAGCAATCACTTAATTCAATAATTGGCAGCGTTTTCCAAGGGTCTTGCTCAGCGCTTAGATCAGCAAGCAAAGACTTCTGGCAGTACGGTGCAAAATGTACATAACCAACAAAATGCGTAATGTAATCTTGGTTATTATCAACCACAATTGAATCGCCATAGCGCAATGCCACATCTGCCTCACGCCGCGCCAGATTAGCAGGCAGGGCGCCGACTAATAATTCAACCTGCATTTTGGGATATAAAGCCAGAAACTCTGGCATATGCGGCATGATTAAATAACTGGCCAACGATTCAGCCGCAGCAAGACGAATTAAGCCGCTGACTTCGTCTACCGACTGCAATTGATCGCCATTTCTTTCTACGGTGAGCATGGCGTTTTCAACTTCAGTGACCCGCATCAGAATGCTCGTCCCCTGATCCGTCAGCAGATAGCCGGTTTGCTGGCGTAAAAACAGCTTAACCCCCAAGCGGTTTTCCAAAGCTGAAATATGACGCGAAACGGTTGATGCGCTACCACCCAGCTTTAGCGCAGCCGCGCTTAAGCCGCCTTCCCGAGCCACCGCCAGAAAATACTTTAAATCATTCCAGTCCAAATCAGTATTTTTCATTTTTAGAAAACCGTTTTCCATTCACTGCTAAATACATAGCAAGGATCAACAACAATAATGACGGCAATTTCCAGCCAAAGCAGTACATACCATGCCACATTTACTAACTTATATAAAACTAACCCTGACGGTTTTCTTCTGGGGTGCAGTATTTCATATTGGTAAATATGCGGTGCAATTTTTATCGCCCATGGTCATTGGCAGCTGGAGATTTATATTGGCAGGGCTGATGCTGTTTATCTTTGTTTCATTACGCGAAAAATGGGATATAAACGCATTACGCGCCAATTACCGCCCATTATTAGCGATGTCCGTCATCGGCATTATGGGGGTTAATTTTTCATTATTTTATGGATTAAAATTAACCTCAGCGATCAATGCTGGGTTGATTATGGCGCTTAGCCCCATCCTTACGGCCGTACTTACCGCTTATTTTCAAAAAGAATCACTCCACCGCCAACAATTACTCGCTATGTTGCTGAGTTTTTTTGGAGTAGTGATTGTAATCAGCGGCGGCTCACTTCAGGCCATTCTTGATTTACATTTTGCACTGGGAGATGCCCTCGTTTTTATTGCCAGCTTTAGCTGGGCTTTATATTCGGCAATTCCAAAACGTTTTGTTCACGGTGTTTCACCTCTGCATATTACAACCGTCACCATTATGGCTGGCGCAGCGTTAATGACGGCATTTGCAGCCAGCATTAGTCAGGATTTTTATACTTTACCAGATTGGAATGTCGCACTCGCGATTGGCATAATGGCATTCTTTTGCACCGTACTGGCTTTTGTTTGGTGGAACGAAGGTTTACGTAAAATTGGCCCTGCCCAAGGCGCTATTTTTATGAATCTAGCCCCTATTTTTGCCACGCTAATTTCTATTGCGCTTGGCCAGTCACCCAGCCTACCGCAGTTTATTGGCATGATTTTAATTATCAGCGGCGTTGTTTATAACTCACGCAAACCAGCCGCAGCCAACACACCCAAATTGTTTGTCCGCGCTAGTACCGCTTAATTCATCGACTGGCTCAGCCTTGCTTGCAAGCGCGGTACTACAAATTGCAGAAAAGCTTCGTATTTTTTTGGCATGGGCTGCCGATAAGGAAATACCAAAAAGTATGGCTTAGGGGTCGCCAACCATTCAGGTAATACGCTCTGAATTAACCCTTGGCGCACATAAGGTGCGGCCACAATATTATCCAAAAGCCCCACGCCGTAACCCGCCTCTACCGCGCTGGCAATCGCACCAAAAGTATTGCAGATCAGCGTGGGCTGCAGCGCCACCCGCACAATTTCACCCGATTTCTCTAGCTGCCAGCCTAACTGCTCATGCACGCCTTCGTGGCAAAATACCCTGTGCAGACGCAAATCACAGGGGTGCGTTAATTTAGCCGCCCTTTGCAAATACACCGGAGAGGCATACAGGCGTTTTTGCGTTACTCCCAGTGGCCTTGCCACCATGGCTTCATCGATCACCTGCCGTGAATGCAGGCAAAAATCAATACCACTGGCAGCCATCTCTTCTAGCTTACATTGCGCCGTCATTTGCACCTGCAAACTAGGATAGTGGATGGCAAACTCGGCCAAAATTGGCGCTAAAACATACTGGCCAATCCCGCTAGGGCTGCTAATAAATAACGGCCCAGCTAACTGATCTTGCATCCCCGCAATTTCTGGCTTTAAACCCGCCATCAAGGCCCTGATTTGCGCGGCGCGCATGGCCAAACGTTGGCCAGCTTCGGTCAAGGTCACCCGCCTAGTGGTTCTTAGCACCAGCACCGCGCCTAAATCCACTTCTAGCCGTTTAATGCTCTGACTGACATAACTCTTGGCACAATCCAGCTCATCCGCCGCCGCAGTAAAACTGCCCAATCTAGCAAGGGCATCAAAAACCAGTAAAGCGTCGGACGAGGGCATTGTTTTCATAGGAGAACAGTTTGTCTAGTTAGCGTGGGTTTATCCAGATAATGAATCAAAATACACTCCAATTACAAATTTAAAAAGCAAATTGGAGATATTATGAAAGTCATTATCAGCAAACCACTAGATAGCCCATTGGCATTCTGTGATACCCGCCTCGGCAGAGAAGAATTTAGCCATGAGCCAGAAAATGACGAACAACTTGAGCTACGCCTGCATAAAGTAGCAAATATTGCGGCGGCAAGGCTTGAAGAGTGGAGATGGCGATGTAGGGAGCGATGTTAAGCATGCCAACCTCAATTAGGAGCAGGCCATGATCATTAGAACGGCAACAGATTTAAGCGACGTTTGCATGCTTGCAGATGAAATAGCTACAACGCACCACCAACACCGCCCAGAAATATTTGCGCCTGCTCCAGGCCAGATTCGGGACAAAGCGCAATGGTCATCCTGTATTACAGCTGAAAATGGGGCTATGTTTATTGCAGAAATCTCAGGACAAATTGCAGGATTCGTAACGGTTCAAATCGGCAATACCCACGCAATCTCATTTTTGCAGCCCCGAATTATTTGCAGAATTGGCACCATCGTCGTTGCACAAACCCAGCAAAGACAGGGCCTAGGCAGGGAATTACTCTCCCATGTAGAGAAATGGGCGGCCAGCAAACATGCCAATGAAGTACGCTTAGAAGTATTTAAATTTAATCCGCAGGCGATTGAATTTTATGCAGCGCAAAATTTCTTAGCGCAATCTCAAATCATGACTAAACAGCTAAATTATGAGTAAAGCCATGCGATATTGAGCAGGCGGCTCATCATGCCATTCTAGGGCGTTAATAAAGCCAAGCGTTTTTTGCTTGGCGGCATTACGCCGCATGGCTTGGCAAACAAGGTGCAATACGTCTAAATAAAGCCTCAGACTTATTGCCCCCTAACGTTTGTAAATGAAATGGCCTTAACTTGATGCATATTATGGATACAAAACATGCCCACCCCACCGCTTGATTACGCAGTAAAAAACCGCTCTTGCATCTCATCCAGCCCCAGCTCCGCCAATACTGCGGCCAAGCGCTCTGCCGGTTTGCGCCGTGGTAGATTTTTGTACTGGGCAATAATCAGCTCGTTTTTCATCGAATGTTCCCACCCCACCAGCTCGGTTACCGTCACCTGATAGCCGTGCGCTTCTAGTTGCAAGCAGCGCAATACATTGGTGATCTGGCTGCCAAATTCGCGGGTATGGATAGGGTGACGCCATATTTCTGAAAGCGGGTTTTTTAAAGATTGTGATTTATTTTTACGCAGCACGGTTGCCACTTCGGCTTGGCAGCAGGGCACCAGCACCATAAATTTGGCTTTTTTCTTCAGCGCAAAAGCGATCGCATCGTCAGTTGCGGTATTGCAGGCGTGCAATGCCGTGACCACATCAATGGTTTCTGGCAATAAAGCCGAATGAGTCGACTCTGCCACCGATAAATTCAAGAAAGACATGCCAGGAAAAGCCAAGCGTTGCGCCAGCTCTTGCGATTTTTTTACCAGCTCGTCACGCGTCTCAATGCCATAAATATGACCTGAGCTTGGCTTATCTTTAAAGAACAGATCGTAAAGAATAAAACCTAAATAAGACTTACCCGCACCGTGGTCAACCAAGGTGACCTCGGGATGATCAGCCTGTACTTCTTTGAGCAGCGGCTCAATAAATTGATAGAGGTGATAAACCTGCTTCAATTTACGGCGGCTATCTTGGTTGAGCTTGCCGTCACGCGTCAGGATATGCAGCTCTTTTAAAAGCTCAATCGACTGGCCGGGCTTGATTTCGTGATGTTCTGTCATGGTGTTGTCCAAAAGCTGTGCTTGCAGCAAGGCGCAATTCTACCCGCTCCCAAGCAATCCAGACGGCCAAAATAATGCCTTTTCAATGATTTGACACAAATTCTAGCCGCTTCATACCTCACCTCCTGCCTTACTTTTAACGATATAAAACATAAAATGAAAGCAACCACTCAGAAGAGAGTAATAGCAACTATTAAATGTACGTGCTAAAAATAATATGCCTGTAAGTTACAAAGTAATGCCATCAATCCAGCCTTAAATAGAGCACATCAATTTATATGTTATTGAACGATGTAACAGCACAGCCTTCAGATAAAGGCTCTATGGCAATTCACCATTTTTAATGTTCATTAAGCTCAAAATAATTCTTACATACTAAAGGAAACAAAGATGAGATCACTGCCATTTATTCGCCCAGCCGCCATTGCCCTGATGTTGGCCTGCTCACTTAGCTACGCCTCCGACGATCACAGCGACACGATAAAAACTGAGCGTTATGCTGTCGGCAAAACCATGAGTAAGTCCATTCAAGCCGGTATAACCCCCGATGCCGCGCTAGAAATCCTGAAAAACGGCAACATCCGTTTTGCTGCCGGAAAATCAATCAAACGTGATTATAAAAAACAAGTAATGCAAACCGGCTTGGGCCAATATCCCTTTGCCAGCGTGGTCTCGTGCATCGATTCGCGCTCAGCACCTGAGCTGGTTTTTAACCAAGGAATTGGCGATTTATTTGTTGCTCGGGTGGCGGGTAATGTGATTAACGAAGATATTTTGGGCAGCTTAGAATACGCAGCCAAAGCCGCCGGATCAAAAGTGATTGTGGTGCTTGGGCACAGCCAGTGCGGTGCCATTAAAGGCGCATGCGATGCCGTGCAATTGGGCAATCTCACTGGCTTGCTAGACAAAATCAAGCCCGCAGTAGACGCCACCAAAACGGCAGGCGAACGCAGCTCTAAAAACCATGAATTTGTTCAAGATGTAGCGCATGAAAATGTACAAAACAGCGTGCAAAAAATTCGTGACATGAGCCCGCTGCTCAAAGAAATGGAAGAGCAAGGAAAAATCAAAATTGTAGGTGCAATGTATGACGTAGGTACAGGCAAAGTGGATTGGTAATACGGTTATCTCATTGATTTAAAAGACACGGGAAAGCCACTTCGTGGCTCCCCGTTGTTATTTTCTCCCTGAGTAGCAAAAAAAACGCATAGATTTAGCAACTCTGTTTACCTACCGTTCAGAGTCAGAATTTACATATCCTTATGAAAAACAAGCATTTTTTTGATAAGGGAGGGCTAAATCTGCGACAATGCGCGATTAGTATTGCTCATCAAAGCCATGAATCCCGCTCCTACTGCTATTTCTGTTCTGCCCGCAGGTGTTTTCCCCCGCAAACCCGCCCCTTTTCTCCCTATGAGCCGTGCCGAAATGGACGTACTCGGCTGGGATGAGTGCGACGTTATTCTAGTAACGGGTGACGCTTATATCGATCACCCCAGCTTTGGGATGGCGCTGATTGGCCGCCTACTAGAAGCGCAGGGACTGCGGATCGGAATTATCTGCCAGCCAGACTGGTTATCTGCTGACGAATTTAAAGTGCTGGGTAAGCCAAGGCTGTTTTTTGGTGTGACTGCGGGCAATATGGATTCGATGATTAACCGCTACACCGCGGATAAAAAACCCCGCTCAGACGATGCGTATACCGCGGGTGGCATGGGCGGCAAGCGGCCTGATCGTGCGGTAACCGTGTATTCGCAGCGCTGCCGCGAAGCTTATCCCGGAGTGCAGATTATGATTGGCGGGATTGAAGCCAGCTTGCGCCGGATTGCTCAGTACGATTACTGGAGCGATAAAGTTCGCCAATCAGCGCTGATTTATTCGAAAGCCGATATTCTTTTATTTGGTAATGCCGAACGCGCCTTGGTCGAAGTCGCTCAGCGCTCTGCTGCGGGCGAAAAGCTCAAAGATATGCGGGATATTCGCGGCACGGCCTTTATGAGCCCACAGGGCTGGTTGCCAGAAGGCTGGGTGGAGCTGGATTCCACCACCGTCGACACCCCAGGCCGCGTCGATAAGCATATCGATCCTTATGAAATGCTGCCGGAAAAAACCGAAAAAGACATCACCCCGCCAAGCGACACCAAGGCCATCCGCCTGATCAGCAAGGCCGAGCGCATCGCCGCCAAGCAAGCCGATCGCCAGCACACCGTAATCCGTATTCCGGCTTATGAAGCCGTGGCTTTTGATCCGGTGCTGTACGCCCACGCCAGTCGTACCCTGCATTTAGAATCTAACCCAGGCAACGCCCGGGCAATGGTGCAGCAGCATGGCTCGCGCGATGTATGGATTAACCCGCCGCCGATTCCACTGACTACACCAGAAATGGATTATATTTTTGGCCAGTATTACGCTCGTAACCCGCATCCAGCCTATGGTAAAGCGCATATTCCAGCATGGGAAATGATTCGTTTCTCCATCAACATTATGCGTGGCTGTTTTGGCGGCTGTACTTTCTGCTCGATTACCGAACATGAAGGGCGGATTATCCAAAGCCGCTCAGAAGAATCGATCCTGCAAGAAATCGTCGATATCCGCGATAAAACCAAGGGCTTTACTGGGCAGATTTCCGATCTTGGCGGCCCTACGGCCAATATGTATCGCCTATCGTGCAAAGATCCAAAAATTGAATCGTCCTGTAGACGCTTAAGCTGCGTTTATCCTGGTATTTGCGAAAACCTCAACACCGACCATGCGCCACTGATTCAGCTGTATAAAAAAGCCCGCAAAATTGAAGGCGTGAAGCGCATCACCATTGGCTCGGGCGTGCGTTACGATATCGCGGTGGAATCGCCTGAATATGTAAAAGAACTCGCGACTCACCATGTATCGGGCTATTTAAAAATTGCTCCAGAGCACACCGAAGAAGGCCCTTTATCTAAGATGATGAAGCCCGGCATCGGCACTTTTGAGCGCTTTCGCGAGATGTTTGATTATTACTCCGAGCAAGCCGGTAAAAAACAGAGCCTGATTCCTTACTTTATTGCCGCCCACCCCGGCACCAGCGATGAAGATATGCTCAACCTTGCCCTCTGGCTAAAGAAAAACGACTTCCAGCCCGATCAAGTGCAGGCCTTTACCCCCACGCCAATGGCGATGGCCACCACCATGTGGCACACCCGCCGTAACCCGCTTAGAAAGCTGGCGAGAAGCTCAGAGAAAGTGGATGTGATTCGCGATGGCCATCGCCGCAAGGTTCACAAGGCTTTCTTGCGCTATCACGATTCAGATAACTGGCCTATCCTGCGCGAAGCATTAATCGCCATGGGCCGCGCAGATCTAATCGGTAACACGCCTAAGCATTTGATCCCCGCTCAACAGCCCGGCGAGAAATTTGTGCACGAAAAAAACACTGTCATGGTGCGCCGCACAGATAAGCCCAAAGGCAAAAAAACCTTCGGCAGAAGCCGTGATGCGGCGGCTCAGGGTTCTAAAAAATAAGCTGATAAAAAAATGTAGGGTGGGCACGCTTTTGTGCCCACGCGTACAACGATGTGGATACGCGTGGGGAAGATATAACGCTTTGCAGACGCGTGGGCACGGGTGCCCACGCTACGGTTTTATTGGGGGAGAAAAATGAATTTAGAAGATCGCATTACCGAGCTGGAAATTAAGCTGGCGCTGCAAGATGAATTACTAGAAGAGTTGAATAAAATTGTCGCTACCCAGCAGCAGCAGATGGATCAGGTGGTGAATGAATTACGCTGGTTGCAGCAGCAGGAGCCAAGCGGCCCTGCGCAAAAATCATTATTTGACGAAGTACCGCCGCACTATTAATCGATTGAGCGTGGGCACAAGCGTGTGCCCACGTTTAGGACTTCAAAATTAATGCTTAAGGTATTGCGCTAAAAGCTCACCAAACAGCACACTAAACCCATCCCAAAAAATCTGTATCCCAATGCAGAGCAAAATAAATGCCGATAGGCGCAGAAAGATAATCGAGCCTGTATTACCTAAAAGCTTTAATAAACGCTCGGCATGACGATAGCAAAGATAGAGCGAATAAGACGTAATTGCCACGGCAGTTAAACTGGCCAAAGGCATAGAAAACTTCTGTAATCCTGGGCCGTTAAAACCCGCACCCAAAGCAATCGCCACCGTAATCGCCCCCGGCCCAACCGTAATAGGGAAGGTGAGCGGATAAAAAGCACGCTGACGTAGCTCTTCGTTGCTAGGGCGATGTTGATTCATCTCCACCATTTCTTCTGTCTTGTGCACATTATCGCTAGCTGACATCAGCCGCCAACCTGCGGTAGCCACTAATAGCCCCCCGCCGACTCGTACAATTGGCAAAGACACCCCAAAAAATTCTAAGACATAACTGCCAATAAACATGCTGACCAAGAGCAATACAAAACTATAAATGCCGACACGCCGCGCCAAAATCGTTCTTTCTTGCGAGTTGTAATTCGCCGTCATACTTAGAAAAATCGGTGCATGTCCTGGCGGATTTAAAATGGGCATTAACGCACCAAAAACCAACAGCATATTGCCAAAAAACAAAGTTAAGGTTTGCAACATTTGATTTAAACCTTACAAAAAAGACATGAGGAAACAGGTATTTTAAACTAAGCGATTTCACTAAAAATGAAAACATCATGAACACTAATCACATCCATCATGAGTACTAGCCAACAGCAATACGTAAAATAAAGCTCTACATGCATGCGTAGAACAAACCACCATTCAAAATAGCCTATTGATTTAATTGATTATATTTTTAAATTAAGCATAAGCAGGCTAAGCCTGCTTGGGATTACCTGACTATGCCTCTTGCTCAATCTCATTATAAATATCGTAGGGCGGGTAAAACCATGTTTATTCGGCATTGCTCGCGGGTTTCACCCGCACTACAAACTCCAAAACCAAATACTCAAGAAACCCATCTACATAGAGCCCATTGAGCAAAAGACATAATTAGGTGGGATTATGCGAGCCTTATAAGCCATACATTTTTTAAGCTCACTGCGTAATATCAGTTAATAAGCCAAACTGAATCACATAAAACAGCTCTTGCTCTGGATAAATCTCTTTAATTAAGGCTTTTAGCTCAGGCAATGCCATATTCTCTTGCGCTGCATGCAGCGGGCTTAAATCAGCCAACTTGGTTTCTGTAACCGACAATACCTCTAGACGACAAAACCAGCGGCCCTCTTCTAAAGTGCTCACATCTAAAATATCACCGGCGTGTAAATTGGCCTCGGACGTATCGCGAATCGTGATGGTTTTGCGTTCGGCCAAAATATCATCCACAAAACGCGTAAAGAAAGTCATCTTTTTCATGTAATACAGCTCTTTTTAAATATGCCGACACTGCCCGACACAGACTATGCTAAACATTAACGCCGCCGACTATGGTTAGTAAAAAAAATGATGACAAGGCTGTTCTCCGGCATTCGCCTTCGGCTTGCTGTAATTTTCTTGGCATGTTTTACCATGATGGCAACGCTTGGCGTTTATCTGCTGCAACGAAACTTACTCAGCAACTTTCTTGAAATTGAACAAGACTCCGCCATTGAAGACGTTACTAGGGTGATTTACGGCCTAAACAGCGAACTACGCTATGTAAAAATTATCATCTCAGACTGGGGAGACTGGGATGAGCTGTATCAATTCTCCCTGAATAGACAGCAAGCTTTTCACACTAAAAATCTTGGTAAAGAGCAACTCAAAACCGCTTCACTTAGCGTATTGCAAATCATCGGCCTACAAAATGAAATCATTAGTTATAGCCAACAAGGCCTAAATCCCCAACAAGCCCTCACGTTTTTTTCCCCGCAAAAAAACCATGCAGAACTCAGCACACTGCTGCTGCTGCCCGAAAAACGAGTCTGTGGTTTTTTAAAAACGAAGGCTGGCCTAATGTCTACCTGCTGGCGGGCAATTCTACACTCTGATGGGAGTGGGCCAGCCAGCGGAATCGTCATGATGGGCAGATTGATTGAAGCTCCGCACTTACAATTAATACGCGAAGGATCACAGCTGCCTTTTTCTATAGAGCCCACATCGCCTTCCACTAGCATCCGTTGGCCACTTAAAAACGTGCCGGATGGCTTTATTAGCCATGAAGTCAGTGTGCAATTTTCAGATAAAACACTGACACTGCACTACCCAGTATTTGATACCGCCCAACAACATATCTATAATATTCAGCTGATTATCCCCAGAAAAACGCTGGCCGAAGGGCGAGGAATCATTCAAAACATCTCCATCCAGCTGGTGAGCATCGCCATGCTCTGCTGTGCAATCTTGATCATTTATGTGCACTACACACTGGTTCGGCCATTAAAAACGCTACAAACAACACTCTCACAAGTCAGGGCAGAGCACAGCTGGTCTACCCTTATCAAGCAAGGTAGAGATGATGAAATAGGTCAGCTTGGGCAAGAAATTAACGGCCTACTGGAAGTCATTCATAGCCAAGTCGAACATTTAGAAAATCTCTCTTTAACCGATAGCCTCTGCAACCTAGCAAACCGCCGCTCTTTTGATTTGCGACTATGCCAAGAGCTCAATCGCTGCCAGCGGCTCAAACAACCCTTGGCTCTACTCATGATTGATATTGATTTCTTTAAGCAATATAACGATCACTATGGTCACCCAGCGGGTGATCTGGCACTGCAAACGGTTTCCAACACACTCAAGAGTGTATTTTTGCGGCTGACTGATTTACCTGCTCGAATCGGCGGAGAAGAATTTGCCGTTCTGCTGCCCAATACCGACGAAGCCGGTGCCCTACAAATTGCCCGCACGTTGCAAGCCAGCCTCAAACACTGCGCAATCCCTCATAAAGCTTCTAAAGTCAGCAATATACTAACTATCAGCATGGGCCTAGCTATCCACAGGCCACAACAAGCACAAACTGCTGCAGAACTTATTGCACACGCAGATCAGCTGCTTTATCAAGCAAAAAAGGCAGGCCGTAACCAAATCTGTACTCACTTAAATGACCCAAGCCTAGATTCAATCAGCTAGCTTATTTTTTATCTAAAAATCATTAACTTAACATTACAAAAAATAAGTATGCCTTGTAGATATTTACACAATAATGTACTTGTACTACGTAATTTACACCTATATTATTTGTAGTAATACTACATATTTTCGAGAGTTATCATGATGAACTTACTAAGCAGCCTATACAATTTATTCTTTTCTGCATCACAAAACATTGCAATCCATAGCCGGGTAAATCGGATTGCCACAGTAGATGGCTCAGAAAAAATTGATGGCTTAGTAATGAAGATAGAAGGTAATAGTGCGCGGGTTTGCTGGAGTAAGGGCGAGAAAACACAGGAAAACATTGGCAATCTAGTGGCCATTATTGATTAATGAGCAAGGCACAGCATGCCGTATGCCTACATTCTGCTCACAAAAAAGGCTGATAAAAATCAGCCTTTTTTATATTTAAGAAACCGCTTTTACCCTTCTTGCCATCCATATCGCTGCTAAGCCAAAGACGCAGCTTAAATATCCAACCCAATCAAAATTTAAGATTCGGCCATCTGCGGCCTGAGTCATGATCAAGCCAGCTAAAAGAGCCGCGAAGCCAGAGGCAAAGTTCTGTGTTGCCGAATTAAACGCCATCAAGCGCCCGCGCATTTGTGGTGCAGTTGCCCCCGTAACCATCGCCGTTGCAGGAATAAACCGGCCACTGACAAAAATAAAAAAGAGTGTTGAAAACAGCAACTGCCACGCCACAGAAAGCGAAAAGGTTTGCGTTACCAAGATCAAGGGAATAAAACTTGCCAGCACCAAGTAAGCCAAAATACGCCGTGGGCTATGCCGATCAATCAAGCCACCAATCACCGGCCTAGAAAACAAAGTTGCCACCCCGCCTAGCAAATACATATAAACCAAATCATGCGTACTTAAACCAGAATTGCTGACCATCGTTGAGGCAATGTAGGGAATCACGCAAAAACCCGATAAGGTGAGTAAAGCCGTTACCCCACACGCCCACCAGTGATTACGATCTGCAAATAGCTCTTTATACCCAGCCAACATGCCCTGTGCAGACGGCCCCTCACTCAAATGCCCTTTCACAGCGGGCAATAGGTAAAAAACACCAACCCAGATTAAAGTGCACATCACCGATAAAGCCACAAACGGCATCCGCCAATTAGAGTGCGCCGCAATAAACAAGCCCAATGGCACACCCGCCACTGCCGATAAAGAAAAGCCTAGCATCACCCAACTCATGGCCCAACCGCGCCGCTCAGGTGGGATTAAATCGCCCACGATGGCAAAGATAATCGAACCAATCACTCCGCCAAACACACCCGCTAAACATCGCGCGAGCAGGAGGCTGTAAAAGCCCGTAGCTAAAGAGCAAGCAAGCGTAGCCAGCACCAAACCCGCATAGCAAAACAATAAGGCCTGCCGCCGATCAAAACGATCCGCAAGCGATGCCGCCAATAAAGACGCCACACCAGCCGCCAAAGAATAGGCTGAAACCAACAAACCAAAACGCGCCGTATCAATATGCATTTCGTGCATTAAATCTGGGGCCAGCGGCATCAAAATCATAAAGTCGGCGATGGAGGTAAACATCACCAGCATCAAAACCAAAAGCATGGCTTGAGTGCGGCGTTCTGGGTTAAGCGATTTCAGCATGCAAAAAGTCCTGAAAAAAATAAATAAAACAGTAACTGCCATTCTAGCAGCCTGTTAAGGCTAAGACGGTTTGGCTCATTGTTCAAAATGAGTAACTGCCTAAAGAATCCCACCACTCCGCCGATAAGAGATAAAACCCCACTGAGAATTGGCCATGAATCCACTCTCCCAACTCAATAGCCGCATGGCTCCTAGCTATATGCCAAGCAGCTCGGCGGCAAACAAACCTGCGCCTACGGAGCAAGCACTACAGAGTGGTAGCGATCTTCTGGCCAAGCGTAGCCAAGAGCTAGGTAGCGCCACCACCGATCTGGCACAAAACCTAATGCAAAGCTTTGCTAAGCAACTGTTTGGTGATGCTGCCAAGGGCATGACTTTTAGCTTTGATAAAACCGAACTAAGCAGCTCCTCTAACTTTGCCGCCGCCACACAGCAAAGCGCTGAAGGCTCAGCAGCAGGATTTAGGCTAGAGGACAGCAGCCACTTTAATGGCAAAGGTAAACTCTATACTGCAGATGGCCGCCAATTTGATTTTGAAATAGACGTGCGTTACCAATCGATTGTAGAAGCCGCTTCAGCCAGCACCGCCACACAGCAAGCTAAGCAGCCAAGCACAAACCCAAACCCAAACCCAAACAATGCCTTGAGCGGAATCAATCAACAATTTGCCGGCACAGCCGAAGACTTGCTCAAGCACTTAAGTAGCAAGCCAAGCTACCAACCCTTCCAGCTTCTGCAGCAGAGTGATGATGGGCAATCGCTATTAAAATTACTGGGGGAAATGAGTATGCAATTACTTAATCTACCCGGTGGAGCAAGACACCTAGATTTATCAAATAAAGCGGCAGGACCGCGTTTTCAAGAGCAAGCTTAGCTCGGCGCACTAGCGCTCTTCTACCCTAGGCATTCCGTGCGCTACCTTGGCATGCACGTAAGCAGCGCCCCATATTATTCTACAAATAAGTAAATTGATTCTTATCCTCAGTTTAACTTAATTGAGTCAATATTAGAAATGATTCTCAATACGATAATATGGCGTACAGCTATAAAATACTAATGCCGCTGCCTACCCCCTCCCCTGCTCTGCCCACCCTTTTGCTTGGCAAGGAAAATTCTGCGCGGCTGCGAAGGCCAATCAGCATGGCCGCCCTCTGCTTATTCTGCAGATTCGCAAAAAATAATAGTTACTGAATACTCCGTTGAGGTACGGCACAAAATTTTTAATAGCTATCAAATCGAGATTCAGCAACTTACTTGGCCATATTATTTAGCCAAAGTGCAAAAAGGGGGTATTACCCAGCCACTTGAATGACCTTGTCCCACGATGGCTCATTACCAAAGCGCTCAGCCAAAAAATCTAATAAGCTGCGCAAAATAATCGGCATATGCCGGCGCGATGTATACAAGCCATAAATACCAAGCTCATCCGAATGATAATCAGCTAAAAGCTGCACTAATTCACCCGACTCTAAATAAGGTGCTGCACTAAAGGTGGGTTGATGGGCAATGCCAGCCCCTGCCAATGCAGCTTGCAAAATAACATTTGCATCATTCGCGCTAATTGCACCACTCACAGGCACCAAAAAAGCTTGGCCATCCTTAGAAAAGCGCCAACCATTTTTACCAAAAAATGCATGATTTAAGCATTGATGCCGTAATAAATCATCAGGCTGCTGCGGCATACCGTGCTCAGCAATATACGCTGGGGCTGCGCAGACGACGGAGCGACAAATACTTAATTTTCGGGCAATCAGATTAGGGTCTAGATCATTGGTGATGCGAATCGCCAAATCGATGCGCTCATCCACTAGATTAATACTTCTATCTCCTACAATCAGCTCAAGCTGCGTTTGCGGATACTTGGCGACAAACGCAGCGGCGGCGGCAGCCAAATGTGATTGTGCAAATGAATTACTACTCGCCACGCGAATCAAGCCATGCGGTGCAGCATTTTGATTCAGGGTGATTCCCTGCACATCTTCGGCCAATTCCAGCATTTTACGGCAACGTGGCAAAGCTTCTTGCCCGGCACTACTTAAGCCAACGCTACGCGTAGAGCGATGCAATAAGCGCACCCCTAGCCAGCTTTCCAACTCCGCCAAATAACGCGACACCATCGCCCGCGACATATCCAGCTTATCCGCCGCTGCCGTTAAGCTACCTTGATCCACCACCTCAATAAACACCCGCATCGCGCTTAATCTATCCATCCCCAGCCGCCCTTGAAAACTTCGATTAGATCGAATTATGCAACAAACTAGCGCCTGATTTGGGGTTTTTCTGCGCACGGTATACAACTAATCTAGCGTCCATTGCTAGACCACACTTAATACAGGAAATACACCATGTTCAAACCAGCCGCTGTTTTATCCACACTCGCACTTGCGCTTGGCGTAGCCACCACGGCTCAAGCCGCTGAAGCACCTTTGAAGCTAGAAGTTTATGCCAACCCAGATCCAAGCACCTTTGGTGTAGCGTCTACCCTGATCACAGGTAAAACAGAAGCCATTCTGATCGATGCTCAATTCACTTTGGCCGATGCGCACCGCGTGGTGGCTAATGTGTTAGCCAGCGGCAAAAAACTGACTACGGTTTACATCAGCCATGGTGACCCTGATTACTACTTTGGCTTAGAAGTCATTACCCAAGCATTTCCAGGTGTAAAAGTGGTGGCGAGCGCACCAACCATCGCGCATATCAAACAAACCCTAGCAAAGAAAATTGCTTACTGGGGCCCAATCTTAGGCACAAATGCACCTACGAAACCCCGTGTTCCTGATCAGCTATCAGGTAATACATTGACTATTGATGGCGAAAAACTAGAAGTAATGGGCTTAGATGGCGATAACGCAGAGCACAGCTTTGTCTGGATTCCATCAATCAGAACCATTGCAGGTGGCGTATCGGTATTTGGTAATTTCCACCTATGGACAGCCGATGATGCATCCGTGGCTAAGCGCGCTCAATGGCTAAAAGTGCTAGATAAGATGGAAGACCTGAAGCCTGAGGTGGTGATTCCTGGCCACTTTAAAGCCGGCACTACTTTCACCGTTGAGCACTTGCAATACAACCGTGAATACCTCAAAGCCTACGATCTTGAATTAGCCAAAGCAAAAGATTCGGCGGCACTGATTGCGGCCATGAAAAAACGCTATCCAAATGCTGGCCTTGGCATGGCACTAGAAATTGGCGCTAAAGTAAACAAAGGCGAAATGAAGTGGTAAAACCACGGCTTAATTAGTTTAAGCCATGTAAAAGGCCCAGCAGTAGCTGGGGCTTTTTGCTGAACAAGTAATATTACGCAGCATGAGGGTTTCTTATTCAGAATGGGCGCAGCAAACGGCGCCCCTACGATATTTACAGGTCTTTCGATGGCATGTAGACCGTGTTTTTATGCACTGCGTTTTATCAGCATGCAAGCTAGCTTAATGGTGTGCCAATGGGCTCACTTCTTTGGGCCGCGCTTTAATCACGGCTGAATGCACGGCATCGTCTTGCAAACCTTTCCAGAAAACATGCGCTGCCACGGCGTGGCTATGATCGTTAATTTGCTGCCAAGCCCTTACCGCGTCGCTCGCTAGCTCAAACATCACAATGGAGTGATGCACCTCCACCGCCTGTGCAACCGTGATCATTCCTGCATCACTTAGATAATCAATTAAAGCACTGCGAGATTTTGTAGTGCGCTCATCTGTTGTATCGTAGGTAAGGAATAAAACAGCATCGCTCATCGTTGAGGATGCCATACGAATAAATTCAACGCGGGACATAATACTGACATTGCCACGTGGACTCTTAATATCCATGATAAATCTCCCTAAAAAGGAACAACTCTTACTATGTTCTAGCAGATTTAAACTCCCCCACCGTGAATGAGAAATTAACCCATTCACCCCGCAAGAGATTTATGGCATTGCAGCAAGATTTATCTAAAGGTATAAGTAAGGAAACCTTTCAAAAGAGACAGTTATGGCACGCACAGCATTAATCATTAGTGGAGGCGCACCCAACGCCACCTTGCTTGCAGGCGCTTTAGAAGCCTTTCATGAGCTAGGTGTTCATGTTGATGTGATCTCTACGGCGGGGGCAGGCGGTTTACTGGGTTTAATGTATATTGCCCCGAAGAACGGTGATGTTGTAAGCACTTTGCGTAGCTTAAAAGAAATGGGTGTAGCAGACTTTATCTACCGCGCTTTTCCAGTGAATTTCAAGGTTTTTCATAAGCCTGGCCCAATGGCAGAAGCATACCGCCAAGCACTTAACACCAATCCAGTACTGCAAATGATGCAGCAATGGCCTGCAACTCATACCTTGGCACAAACGCTTAAAGATGGAGCCAGCCTTGCACTCGCTAGCGCTAGCCCAAGTAATTTAAGCAGCGATTCACTTGGCCTGTGTGCCCATATTCCCTTTGCCGACCAAATCATCGACTTTAATGCCCTGCAGCAAGCTGGCCCCGATTTTTGGATAAATGCCTATAACCTTAGCCAGCATCAAATGGAAAACTGGTCGCGCAGCCAAATAGATGTACTCCATTTACAAGCCGCTCTATCTTTCCCCTATTTATATCCACCCACTGAAATAAACGGTGATTTCTATATTGAAGGTGCAGCGATTGATTGCTTAAATTTTAAAGATTTACGCAAAAACTACCCAGAATTAGAAGAAATTATTGTTTTTGATTTATTGGGTGCAGAAAAACTGTTGCGTAAACCTAAAGACCTTTACGACGCTTGGGTGATGTCTATTATTACCCCGCTGGTAGAAATTGCCCGTGATGATATTAAATTATTTGAAGCATTACATAGTGATGGCATTACCTTACACAAGGTGCCTTTGATCGATGCCATTGCTGAAGAGCACTTACCCGATGTGTTTGATTGGTCAAGAAGCAATATGGATAGGCTTTATCAAACTGGATATGAAGCGGCTAAGCGCTATGCCAAAAAAAATCTAGAGCATTTATTTAAATAAATGACTTTATACTTTCATTACCCTGATTATGCCTCTTACTCAATAAATGCACGGATTTCACCCGCCCTACGATATTGATGATGAAGGTGAACAAGAGACATAATCAGCTTCATGATTAAAATAAGCGGCACTGCAAAGTATTTGCCTGTGCCGCTTATAACAATCAATAAAAAAATTATTAATAATCACTTATCCTCATTAAACATCAATCACTTCCCATAAAACTGACATTGCGCTTAGTCAGTTTAAGCAGGACTCTCACCCATTAATTCTATTGCCCGATGATAGATGAAGCTAAAATAAATCATCCTTTTAGCCGCTCAGAGCGTAATTAACGCAAAGACTACATACAGTTTTGTCTAGGATAAAAGTTCAGCATCATCTAGGTGTCTCACGCGATGAACTACTTAATCCGCTTTATGCGCTCACTAAGCTATCCCGCTCGATTTGCCGTAATGGGCTTAGTTATCGCCTTTGGTATTTGTTTTTTGGGCTACTCACTTTATCAAGTGACAGAAACCAATCGCGCATTTTCAGCAAAAGAGCAGCAAGGAATGGCATATATCCAGCCATGGCTTAGCTTGCAATCAAAATTACAACCTTTACGCGCCAATAAAGTAGCAGGATTAGCTAGCGACAATAGTGCGTGGATTAGTGAGTTTGAAAAAACCCTTAGTAGCGCCGAGCAATTACAGCAGGTTAAAGACTTAGGCTTTGAAGCACAGCGCAGCGCGCTCCACCAAGCATGGGATGCCTTTCGCACCGAAAATAGTAGCGATCCCAAAAGTATTGAGCAAAGCTACGCTAAATTATCCAGCAGCCTAACCCAGCATATTTCTGACGCATGCGATCAATCCAACCTTACCCTTGATCCAGATATCGATACCTATTATTTAATGGATAGCGTTTGCTTTCGCTTACCTGCTTATCAAGATTTATTAGGCGAGCATATGAGCCGTGGTGCGCTTTCGCTAAAGACTGATCTAGCCGAGCAATTAACTCGATTAATCGAGCTACGCCCACTTGCCCTGCAAAATTTTGACCTAATCACAGGTAATTTAATTCGGGTTGGTAAATACAACGACTCCATGAACAAACGCTTTGATAGCGCCGTAGCAGCAATGAGCACGCAATATAGTAAGCTGCAAGCCGAATTAAGCCCAAAAACATTAGAAAACCATCCAACAGAAACTTTACCCGCTTTATTAAAAGAGCAAGATCAAGGCAGTAAAGCGCAACTCGAGCTAAACGAAAAACTAATTGCCTCACTCAATACGCTTTTGCAAGTGCGAGTAGATGGCCTTACCGAGCAGCGTAATCGCTATGTAGGCGCTGCCATTGTAGCGCTGATCTTAACCACTTTATTGGGCTGGGCATTTTATCGTGCGCTCAGTATGCAGCTTGGCAGCGATCCCAATACCGTGGTCACCCTTGTAAAGTTAATTGCCGAAGGCAATTTGGCAGTACCGATTCCCGCATCCGCAGATGGCAGTTTGTTGCAAGCTATTGATAGCATGCAACATGATTTACGCAGCATGGTGGCAGAAACCCAAATTGCCACCACCTTGCTAGGTGATATCGCCATTGAATACGCCAAAACCGTAGCAAGCATCGCAGATATGGCCATAAGGCAAAGTGATGCAACACAAATGGTCTCAAGCTCTGTAGAGCAACTTTCTACCAGCATTGCAGAAAGTGCATCTTACGCTGAACGTGCACTCACATTAGGCGCGGAATCAGAAGAGCAGGCTATCCAAAGCGTTACAGAGGTCAACTCTGCCTTTGGACAAATGAAAAATATCGCCAGCAGCATCAATACGGCCTCAGAAAGCATTAACCATCTCAGCCAAGAATCTTCCAGAATCTCCTCATTAGTAGGGGTGATTAGAGAAATTGCCGATCAGACTAATTTACTCGCCCTCAATGCGGCCATTGAGGCGGCAAGGGCAGGAGAACAAGGCCGCGGCTTTGCCGTGGTTGCCGATGAAGTTAGAAAACTAGCCGAGCGTACATCAAGCTCCTCCGCAGAAATTGTGGGTGTATTAAGTAAAGTACAACACTCCACCCAAGATGCGGTGAGCTGCATGAATCTAAGCGTCAATGAGGTAGAAAGAAACAGCAATATGGCGCAAACAGTTAGCTCTTCAGTTAATGCAATGCGCGAAAAAATGGGCGGAGTAGTCGGCGAATTGCGAGCCATTAGCAGCACCTTGGCGGAGCAAAGAGTCGCCAGCGAACATGTGGCTCTGCACGTTGAAGCAATTGCCAGAGAAGCCGATGGCAGCCGTGCCTATACAGAGAAAGGCTTGCAAGCCTCTGAAGAGCTACAGAATGTAGCGTCTAGGCTGCATGAAAGCGTCAGCAAGCTAAAGATTTAAGCACGCCAAGCAACCTGTTTAAGTGGCTTTACGCTGGAACACCCACACACCCGCTTTTAGCTCTGGTGGCAGCACAAGCTTGCTAAGTGTGAGTGCTTCCTGCCAATCAAAGGCTATTTGCGCCTCGTAATCCGCCCAGTTTCCAGTGATAAAACGTGAATGGCTGCCGATCACAATATATGTCTCTACACCCTGCTTGCGAAAAATCTGCTTTTCAAACCGATTGCCCGAGGGCGGCCATGAGCAAATCACCACCTGTGGATTAATACGAGCGATCGCCGCCGTGGCATCCAAGCACTGCACCGATTCTGGATATTGCAGCACTTTTCCCCAGCTAAAATCATCGCTAGCCGTAATATCCACCCCCGCATCGCTTAAAAACCGGCTTAGCGTGCCATCGCCAGCCGCAATTTCTACGCAACGACGTTGGCCAATGATTGTTGCTAATTCAGCAATCAGCTCTTGGCTATAAAAGCAGTAAATACCACGCTTTTCCACCAGCGGCATCAATAGCCGTTTTTGCCATAACAGCGGCCAAATAAACTTAAAAGATCGCATCGAAACGGGTTTTCTAACTAAATCGTGCTGAAACAATAATTTTTGCGCCAACACTCCATTAAAAAAATTAAATCTTACCTTGCCAGTGTGCACGCCGGTTGCGGCAGAAAATGCATATTGGCGCAGCGCCAGCTCATTCATCCGCTGACGAATTTGCACACGCACAAAATCAGCAAAAGCACGGCCATTTCTCTCCCCTGATAAAAACCGCGCATCTGGCTTGACCCGCTTTGATGCTTTCTGCACCAGCTGCTTCAGCTCTACAGGATCACGCCGTGCAAATACAGCGGTTAACTCATCTCTAACCAGCAGCCAATCCTCTGGAAAGGCCTCACTTAAGGCCTTTAAGCCTGGGCCTTTTTGTAGCCACTGCCACTGCTGCTCGGGGGTTTTAGGGCTCAAGAATAGACTCCAAATCATTTATCTCAACGGCAGGCATCATCCACTATTCTGACATCAGTTTTACGTCGGCCCATAAAAAAATGCAAACTGGCGAACCAGTTTGCATCAAAGGAGAGAACTACAACCCAGCCGAAGCTGGGGTACAACTTACTTACCGCCGAGGGTTTCCAATACTTCCCACTTACCGCCTTTCACTTTATAGACAGTAAGACTACCGTCTTGCAAATCGCCTTTATCATCAAAGCTAATATTGCTAGATGTCACACCGCTATGCTTAATTTTAGCCAGCACCGGTAGATATTTAGCAGGGCTAGCCGAGCCAGCAGACTGCATTGCCGCCAGCATCAGGCGGGTAGAGTCGTAGCCATATGGGGTGTAGATTTCTAACTCGCCATATTTAGCTTTATAACGCGCAGCAAAGTCTTTACCACCTGGCATCGCATCCAAAGGCTGGCCAGCCAATGCAGCAATCGTGCCTTCTGCATCTGGGCCTGCAAGTTTTAAGAAGGTATCTGAGCGGGTCATTTCGCCGGAAACAATCGGCACATTAATGGCTAAGCGTTTCTTTTGGCGTGCCATAGGGCCGGATTGTGCATCGGTGCCACCATAGAAAATCACATCAGGCTTTGCGCCTTTGATTGAGGTGAGAATCGAGGTGAAGTCGGTTTCTTTATCGCTAGTGAATTCGCGTTTAACGATTTCAGCGCCCGCAGCCTTAGCCGCTTTTTCAAACTCATCAGCCAAGCCTTGGCCGTAAGCGGAGCGATCATCGATAATGGCGATTTTTTTGGCGCCTAGCTTTTCTACCGTGTATTTACCAATCACCGAGCCAAGCTGTGAATCAGAAGTGAGCGAGCGGAATGTGGTTTTAAAACCTTGAGCGGTATAGGCAGGCGCAGTTGCCATGGCAATTTGTGGCAGGCCAGCATCAGAATAAATCTTGGAGGCAGGAATCGCACAACCCGAATTAAAGTGGCCGATAATCCCAGCTACTTTTGCATCAACAAATTTCTCGGCCACTTGGGTGGCGGTTTTTGGATCGGCCATATCGTCTTCGGCCACCAGCTCAAATTTAACCGGCTTACCATCCAGAGTAGGTTTGCTTTCGTTTACGTCATCAATCGCCAGCTGTACGCCGTTTTGGTAGCCCTTACCATAATGAGCTTGTGGCCCAGTTAGGGGAGCCGCAAAACCGATTTTTACCACGGATGAATCAGCCACAGCAGCAGCCGGAGCAGAGGCAGGTGCTGCAGTATTAGTTTCTGTTTTTTGCCCACAAGCGGTAAGCGCTAAAGCGAGAGCTGCAGATAATACAGCCGATTTTTGAACAAATTGCATAAACAAGACCCCTCGAATGTGTTTATGCAATGTGGGCGTGTTCAATTTTTACAGCAATCGGGGGTTTCCTGAACAGGGTTTCGATTCAGTCAATAAGTTAACGTCAGTAGCATGTAATCGCAGCTTATAACGCCGTTAAAAACAGCTTAATACGTAGCGATTTGCAGCTAACCATGCACTTTTTTACCAAAGACACAAACCACCAATCAGCTACAGTAGTTGACTTAATTGCTCAATACTTGGTGCAAAAAATGCACCTCCTGTCACGGCTCTTGTGAAATTCAACATATGATCGACTCTTCCATCCGAAGTGGGTGCAATCATTCGAGTGAGCATTTTTTCAAATACCCGTGGCGTTTTACAGTAAGCAATAAAATAGAGCCCTTTATCCCCTCCAGGCTGACCATAAGGCATGGAGTGGCGTAGTAGCGCTAATTCTTCGCCATCTTCTTCAATAATCACACGGCTAATATGTGCTGTATGCGGGCGATCTTCGTCAGGCAGCTCTTCGTTGCTTTCCTTGGTTCTACCTATTACCGTTTCTTGCTGGCGAACCGGCAGTTGTTGCCATTGGTCCATACGATGTACATAGCGCTGCAGATGAATATAGCTTCCCCCTTCCCAATCCTGATCACAGGAATCAACCAAGGCCACTTCTGCTCGCTCATCATCCTGCGGGTTTTCTGTGCCATCCACAAAACCGGTTAAATCACGGCCATCCCGATAGCGAAAACCGTGCACGGTTTCTATAGGCTCCAGCCACTCCGCCATATCCGCCGTGATCAAATCGGCTAGCTCATACAGTAAATCAAAGCGCTCTCCACGTAGATGCAGTAGCACATCCGCATCAGAGCTAGGGGCAGGATGAATGGCGCCAGAAATAAAAGGAAATTGGCGCAGCTCTGCGGGCTTTTTGCTGTAAAGCTCAGGCCAAACTTTAGGACTAAATGCAATCACACCCAAAGCCAAGCTATCTTCTTTTTGTAAACGCGCAATACGCTCAGGAAAACTGGCGAGTAACGCTTTAAGCCGTGTATCCGCGCGCCTACCCAGTCTGCGCCGTAGTAATACAAATAGGGCGTGGCCATTAGCCGCCGGCAATATTCCGCTTTGTGGGGTCATGCAGAGAATCCTTAAGCAATCAATAGATAAAACAAGATCTTCTTTAAATTAGAGCAAATGCTGACTCAACAGATTACACGAGCGACTTGCCTTGGGCAAAGCGCCAGATCTCTGGCAACCAAGGTTCAAAATCCACAAATCCATGATTGCCACCTTCAATAATTGTTTGACGACAACCTGAATAAAAATTTACTCCGGCCTGATAATCTAAAACTTCATCACCCGTTTGTGTCAGCAACCAATAGCGCTCAAACTTTGAGGGCCGCCGCTCAAAAGCTTGCAATTGCTCAGAAAAACAGGGATCTATCATATGAATCTCACCGGTTTGATAATTTTTCTGCGGCCCTAAATACTCATTAATTCTTTGATAAGGATGCACCGCAGGATTAATCAAAACAACACGGCAGCCAAAGGTTTCTGCCGCCCAAGTGGCAAAAAAGCCACCGAGCGAGCTGCCCACAACACAAATATCTTCATGCGCCAGCTTAAAAAACAAGCCATGTAATAAAACGCCAGCTTCATTAGGGTGCATAGGTAGTTGCGGGCAATGAAAATAATGCTGCAATCCCTGTTGCTCCATCCACGCGGCCATATCTTGCGCTTTTTGCGACAAGGGGCTGGATAAGAAGCCATGTAGATAAATAATGTGTGGGTGATGAATAAGCATGGTGCTAGGCTCTATTGAGATTTGTTTTCCGGCTATACCGGTACAGTTATTCATATAAATCAAAGCGTTATAATTAATTTATGCTGAACTAATATAAACAAAAAACAACGCAGAACCACACAGATTAAACCCGCAACAAGGTAGAACCTTGGGTCTTGCGTAGCGCTAAGTCTTGGTGGGCCTTAGCCGCGTCTTTTAGAGCATAACTCTGGCCAATTTCAGGCTTAATAAAACCACGACTGACAGCATGGAAATAATCCGCAGCGGTTGCCATCAGCTCAGCCCTAGTCAAGGTGTAATGTCCCAGTGTAGGACGTGTAAAGAAAAGCGAACCTTTTTGTGCCAAAATTGCGGGCTCAAATGCCGGAACCGGGCCAGATGCGTTGCCAAAACTCACCAGCATGCCGCGTGGCGCTAAGCAATCTAGCGAGCCTGCAAATGTATCCGCGCCTACTCCGTCATACACCACCGCCACACCTTTGCCAGCAGTAATTTCACGCACCCGCTCTACAAAATCACTGGTTTTATAATTAATCACATGATCGCAATATTGGCTGGCAATCGCGGCCTTTTCATCACTACCCACCGTACCAATCACAATAGCACCTAGCTCGCGGGCCCATTGGCAGGCTATTTGCCCAACACCACCGGCGGCGGCATGAAATAAAATAGTTTGCCCAATGTGTACTGGGAAAGTACGTTTCAGCAAATATTGCGCCGTCATTCCCCGCAATAAAGTACCCGCAGCAATTTCATCGCTAATTTTTGCGGGTACCAATACCAGTTTATCCGCAGGCAGCACGCGGTAAGAGGCATAAGCACCCACTGCGCCACCCGCATAAGCCACTCTATCCCCAAGCTTAAACTCTGTAACACCCTCACCTAGCGCCTCAACCACACCGCAAGCTTCTACGCCCAAGCCTGAAGGCATCGTTTGCGGATACAAACCCGAGCGATGATAGGTATCAATATAATTCACGCCGATCGCAGTTTGGCGCAATAACACCTCACCCGCCTGCGGCTCTGCCAAAGTATGCATTTCAAGCTGCATTACACTGCTATCACCATGGCTATGGATACGAATCGTCTGAGTTTGCATCATTATTTCCCTTATATAACGCCAGAAGCTGACAAAACTATCCAGCTAGTAGAAAAAAAACAAAAGATAACAATATAACTATTGCAAGCTTGCTGCACCGGAATTAATAGTAGCAAGTGAATAGCAAACTAATGCCACGGTTTCGCGTGGTAAAATTGCCGACTTTGCAGCCGCATTACTTAGACATCCAAGGTATAAGCCCATGACCCGCCCCCTGAGTCTTCATTCCCAATTACATCATCAACTCACCCAGCGCATTCTGATTTTGGATGGCGGCATGGGTACGATGATTCAGGCTTACGATCTGCAAGAAGCAGATTACCGTGGAGCGCGCTTTGCTGACTGGGCTTGCGATGTAAAAGGCAATAACGATTTACTGGTGCTAAGCCAGCCACACATTATCGAAGAAATTCATCAGGCTTACCTTGATGCGGGTGCGGATATTCTCGAGACCAATACCTTTAACGGCACCTCGATCGCCATGGCCGATTACGAGATGGAAAGCTTGGTCTGGGAGCTAAACTTTGCTGCAGCCAAGCTGGTTAAAGAACTATGCGTGGCCCAAACCGCCAAAACACCCCATAAACCGCGCTACTGTGCTGGGGTATTAGGCCCCACCAACCGCACTTGCTCGATCAGCCCCGATGTAAACGACCCCGGCTATCGTAATGTGACCTTTGATGCGCTGGTTGAAAGCTATTTAGAAGCGATTGACGGCCTAGTGAAAGGCGGCGCGGATATTCTGCTGGTTGAAACGATTTTCGACACGCTAAATGCTAAAGCCGCGGTATTCGCGATTAAGCAGTATTTCCGCAGAAATAATATTGCCAAAGAAGATCAGCTGCCGGTGATGGTTTCCGGCACGATTACCGACCAATCTGGCCGCACCTTAACCGGCCAGACCACCGAAGCGTTTTACAACAGCCTGCACCACGCAGACGCCATCAGCTACGGGCTGAATTGTGCGCTGGGGCCAGATTTGCTACGTCAGTATGTAGAAGAAATGAGCCGTATTTCTGACAGCTTTGTTTCGGTACACGCCAATGCAGGCTTGCCTAATGCCTTTGGCGGCTACGACTTAGACCCTGAGATGATGGCCGAGTCGATCAAAGAGTGGGCGGCATCGGGCCTGATCAATATCGTTGGTGGCTGTTGCGGCACCACGCCAGCCCATATTGCCGCCATGTACCAAGTAGTAAAAGACATCGCACCGCGCGCCCTGCCTAAGATTGAGGCCAAATGCCGCCTCTCTGGCCTAGAGCCCTTTAATATTGGGGATGAAGATTTATTTGTGAATGTGGGTGAGCGCACCAACGTCACCGGCTCCAAAGCCTTTGCGCGGCTGATTTTAAATGGCGATTATCCACAGGCGCTGGTCGTCGCCCGTCAGCAGGTAGAAAACGGCGCGCAAGTGATCGACATCAATATGGACGAGGGCATGTTGGATGCCCATAAGGCCATGGTCACCTTTCTGAACTTAATCGCTGCCGAGCCAGATATCTCACGCGTACCGATTATGATCGACTCATCTAAATGGGATGTGATCGAGGCGGGTCTAAAGTGCGTGCAGGGCAAGTGCATTGTGAATTCGATCTCGATGAAAGAAGGCGTAGAAGCCTTTAAACACCACGCTCGCTTAGTCAAAGACTACGGTGCAGCGGTGATCGTGATGGCTTTTGATGAAGTAGGTCAGGCCGATACTTACGCCCGCAAGATCGAAATCTGTGAAAAGAGCTACCGCATTCTGGTCGATGAAGTGGGCATGGATTCGGCCGATATTATTTTCGACCCCAATATCTTTGCCGTGGCCACAGGGATTGAAGAGCACGCCCGCTACGGCCTCGACTTTATCGAAGCCACCGGCTGGATTCACCAAAATCTACCACACGCCAAGGTGAGCGGCGGCGTATCGAATGTCTCGTTCTCTTTCCGAGGCAATAATAAGGTGCGCGAAGCCATCCACGCCGTTTTCCTCTATCACGCCATTAAAAAAGGCATGACGATGGGGATTGTGAACGCGGGTGCGCTAGAAGTTTACGAAGAAGTGCCACGCGAATTACGTGATTTAATCGAAGACGTGGTACTGATGTTGCCCGCTGGCACCAGCGCCGGAGCGCCACTCACCGAGGGCAATCTGGACGTTACTGAACGCCTGATCGAAATTGCCGAGCGCTTTAAAGGCGACGCAAATCAAGCCAAGGGTGAGGATTTAAGCTGGCGCAATGGCACGCTGCAAGAGCGCATTACCCACGCGCTGGTACGCGGCAATACCACTTTTATTCTGGAAGACGCCGAAGAAGCGCGGCTCGCCGTAGAGCGCCCTATCCATGTGATCGAAGGCGTGCTCATGAACGGCATGAACCACGTAGGCGATTTATTTGGTTCCGGCCAGATGTTTCTGCCGCAGGTGGTGAAATCCGCCCGCGTGATGAAGGCCGCCGTGGCCCACCTAGAGCCGTTTATTGAGGCAGAAAAAATCGCCATGGGCCTGCAAGACGCGCCCGCCAAGGGCAATATCGTGATGGCAACGGTGAAAGGCGATGTACACGATATCGGCAAGAATATTGTGGGCGTGGTACTGCGCTGCAATAACTACAAGGTGACCGACCTTGGCGTGATGGTACCGGCACAAAAGATTCTGGACACCGCCAAAGAAATCGGCGCAGATATGATTGGCCTATCCGGCCTGATTACCCCAAGCCTAGAAGAAATGAGCCATGTGGCCAAAGAAATGCAGCGCCAAGGCTTTGATATTCCGCTGCTGATTGGCGGAGCCACCACCTCAAAAGTACACACCGCGGTCAAGATTGAGCCGGGCTACGCCAATGGCCCCGTGGTGTATGTGCCGGACGCCAGCCGCGCGGTAGGCGTATGCTCCAATCTATTAAGCGACGAGCTAAAGCCCGCCTTTATGCAAAAGTTGCGCGCCGAATACCAGAATATCCGCACCATTCATGAGAACAAAGGCAAGAGCAAGCTACTACCGATTGCCACCGCCCGCGCCAATAAATTTGAAATAGACTGGGCAAGCTACACCCCGCCCAAGCCTAAGCAGCTGGGCGTGCTGCGCTTTGAAAAAGTGCCTCTACGTGATATCGCCCCCTATATCGACTGGAGCCCGTTCTTTAATGCATGGGAGCTGGCCGGTAAATATCCACGCATTCTGACTGACGAAGTGGTTGGCGAGGCCGCTACGGCCCTATTTGCCGACGCCCAAGTGCTGTTGGCGCAAATGATAGAAGGCGAGTGGGTGCAAGCCAATGGCGTAATCGGCTTGTTCCCCGCCCATAGCGTGGAGGACGATATTGAAATCTATCACCCAGAAAATGGCGAGCGGCTGATGACTTGGCATAATCTACGCCAGCAAAACGCCAAAGCGGCTGGTAAGCCTAACTGGTGCTTAGCTGACTTTATCGCCCCTAAAGACAGCGGTGTGGTTGACTATATCGGCGCATTTGCCGTCACCGGTGGGCTGAATATCGACCAACATGTAGCGCGTTTCGAGCTCGCGAGCGACGATTACAACGCCATCATGGTAAAAGCCTTGGCTGACCGTTTTGCCGAAGGCTTTGCCGAATATATGCACGAGAAAATCCGCAAGGAGCTATGGGGCTATGTGCCGGATGAAAACCTGCATGTGGATGATTTAACCGATGAAAAATACCAAGGCATCCGCCCCGCCCCCGGCTACCCCGCCTGCCCAGATCACACGCCCAAAACCGGCTTATTTAATTTGATCGACCCAGCCACCATCGGCATGAGCCTCACCGAGGGCTACGCCATGCTGCCTACCGCTGCGGTAAGCGGCTTCTACTTTAGCCACCCACAAGCACAATACTTTGCCGTGGGTAAAATCGAGAAGGATCAGGTAGAAAGCTACGCAACACGCCGCGGGGTAACAATCGAGCAAGCCGAGCGCGATTTAGCGCCTAATCTGGGATATAACGCCTGATTTTGTGGGTGGATAATTTACTCAAAACAAACCCAAGTCTTGAACCACGGAGGGCACAGAGAACGCGGAGTTTCACGGAGGAAAACTATGCGTGAGTTATGTTACCTTTTGGGTTTTGAGTGCTGTAAAGCCCAGCAATTAAGATTCATATCGCAGTTAGTGGCACGGGGCTTAAATCTCCCCTTGAAACACGCAAGCTCCGAACAAGCGGGGCGGGGGATCGCTTGGCAGCGAGGCAGCGAGCCAATCCCGCCCGCCGCCGACTCGATTGTCCGCAGCGCAGGGGCCTTCGTGTTTTTGAGTTTGTGGCTTGGCTTCGTTTCTTGGCCGCACAAGAAAGGAAGGTCCAGCGGGACGCCCGCACCTAAATCAACCTGCCGAAGGCACTAAAAAGATATACATGGCGCTGCATCAGTTATTCACAAAGAGCAAACAAATATCTACAGCAATGCCTCATCGATTCATAATGAACAATCAAATTAAGTGGAGCAGGCAATGTCTCTTCTTTTAATGAAACAAGCCTATATCGCAAGCACTCGGCTCAGCAATTACAACGCCAGCCTTAAACTGGAAGGTTCTGCTCCTGTGCAAGCTCGCCCTAGCTCCAATGACTTGCATGCATACAAAGCAGCCCTCATCGCAAAATACAAAGCAAATGCCCATGGCAAATAAATAAGGATAAAAAATGCAGCTCAGTGAATGGGAAACACAATTTGAAAATAAGATGGCTACCATCGCAACAAGTGACGACCCAGCTCATGATCTGCTGCACTTTAAGAGAGTCGTTCAACTTGCTAAAAAAATAGGCAAAGAAGAAAATGCCCAATTAGAAGTTATTATCCCTGCGGCATGGCTGCATGATTTTGTGATTGTGCCCAAAGACAGCCCACTGCGCAGCCGTGCTTCCAAATTATCTGCCGAGGGTGCTATTGAGTTTCTTAGCTTAATTCAATATCCAGCAGAATTTTACCCAGCGATTGCCCATGCCATTGAAGGGCATAGTTTTAGCGCTAATATTGAAGTCACCACACTAGAAGCCCAAATTGTTCAAGACGCCGACAGGCTGGATGGCCTTGGTGCAATAGGCATCGCCCGATGCTTTGCAACTGCAGGCTTATTGAAAAGAGCTTTTTACGCTGATCATGATCCCTTCTGCGCCATAAGAGCGCCAGATGATGCTCAATTCACCATTGATCATTTCTATAAAAAATTATTCAAAACAGCTGAAACTTTAAAAACAAAAGCAGGTAAAGCAGAAGGCCTAAGACGAATTGAAATCATGAAAAACTATTTAGCCGCCTTAGAAACAGAAATTCTCTAAGATGGATTAAAGCCACACCGCCTAGCCACGCACCAACAATCCCACCACCAGCCTCGGACTCCCCATGCCCAACTCACACCGTTTTTTAGAGAGCGAAATCGAAAGCCTGACTCGGCTGATGAGCCAGCGGCGGGATATTCGCCAGTTTAAAGCGGGCGCTTTGCCAGATGGTTTGATGCCAAGGCTGATTGAAGCCGCGCAAATGGCGCCTTCGGTGGGCTTTATGCAGCCTTGGCGCTTTTTGCACATCACCGATGGCAAGCTACGCCAGCAAGTGCATGCCTTGGTGGATGCCGAGCGTGAACGCACCTCGGCGGCGCTGCCTAGCCGTCAGCAAGAGTTTATGAAGCTTAAAGTAGATGGCTTAGCCGAATGCGCCGAAGTATTAGTGGTGGCGTTAATGGATGGGCGGGAAAAGCACATCTTTGGCCGCCGCACCCTGCCAGAAATGGATTTAGCCTCCGCCTCCTGCGCTATCCAGAATATGTGGCTGCTAGCGCGTGCCGAAGGAATCGGTATGGGCTGGGTGTCGATCTTTGACCCAGCTGATTTAGCCAAGCTGCTGAAGATGCCAGAAGGTGCAAAGCCGATTGCCATTCTGTGCTTGGGGCAAGTTGAAGCCTTCCCAGAAAAACCCACATTGGAACGCCTAGGCTGGGGCTGCCGCTTAGAGCAGGAGCAAATCTTTTTTGAAAATAGCTGGCCCGAAGGCGATCACAGCACACCGATCAGTTATTAAGCGCGATTGCCTCTACCCGCTTTCAACATTCCAAATCGATTGTCACCCTGCTGGATCCCCGATAAAAACACTCGGGAATGACACTTTAGCCCCCAAAGCAACTAATATTCAGACGTAAAAAAGCCGCTTTTAAGCGGCTATTTTGATCTCTGGCAGGGGAAGAAGGATTCGAACCTTCGCATGTCGGAATCAAAATCCGATGCCTTAACCAACTTGGCGACTCCCCTGAAGAGAGCGGCATAGTACATGAAGCATTTCTATTTGGGAAGAGGTAAACCACATTTTGTAAGCACGAAGTAGAAAAAACCTTGTTGCTTAAGCATTTAGCCTGCGCTAACTCATCATCCTCAGCCATTTTTAGCCCTAAAAGCACAATGAAATAAAATTTTAATATAAATGTCACATGTAAGTTTTATGCTGCGCGGCCTGCCTTGCTTACAAGTTACTCCTCATGCTCCGACTTTCAGCTTCTTTTATTTTTTGCCTTATCTCCCTCCCCTCATTTGCCAATCTCACCATCGGCTTGGTGGCAACCCGCAGCGAAGCAGAAACCTTAAGCCATTGGCAGCCTGTGCTCGATGATATGGAAAAATCCTTAGGGACTCCGGTAAAAGCGCTCGCTTTTAATAAATACGATGATTTACTCCAAGCGATTAAAAATGGCGATGTGCAAATCGCACGGCTAGGCAGCAAATTGGCCATGGAGGCGATAGAAAACAGTAATACCGAGATTTTTGCACGGCTGGTGCTTGCTGGTGGGGTAGAAACCTATCGCTCGGTGCTATTAGCTCAAAAAGACAGTAAATTTCAAAACTTGACGGATGTATTACGTGAAAGCGGTAGATTGCGCTATGCAGGCGGCAAAGCTAGCTCTACTTCTGGTTTTTTAATCCCGCAGTACTACGCCTTCCTTAAAAATAATATTTTGTATGAGCAACATTTCAAATCGCTCAGCGTAGGCAGCCACCAAGATAACTTTTTAGCCCTTGCCCAGAAAAAAACCGATATTGCCACCAACAATACCGACGATTTAGCTCAATTAAAAAAGAAATACCCCAAGGAATACGCGCAGGTAAAAGTGATCTGGGAATCACCCCCTGTAACCTTTGATCCCATCATCCAGCGCCGAGATCTAAGCCCCGAGCTTAAGCAAAAAATTGCTGCTTTCTTTTTAAACTATGGCAAAACGGGCGGCAATATTGTGGAACAAAAACGCAAGCTCAACGAAGCCGATCAACTTGATGGATTTTTACCCTCGAGTAATGCCCAGCTGCGCCCTGTTTCTGACTTACAGTTATTTCACGATCGCTTTCGCTTAAGCTTAAATACTAAGGTAAGTGATGCAGAAAAATTCAGCCAAGAAAAAGCCATGTATCAGCGTTATGAAAAACTAGCCAAGATCTTGGCACGCTGATATTGCTGCGAATAAACAAAACACATGGCAAGTGTCACAAGGAATCCACAAGACTAGCTGTCTTCGGACTTTCACTTGCCGTTTAAAACACTTTCAATATACCATCATAAAAACACAAACAATGCTGGTGGGATATGGATCAGACCGATGATTTAGAAGCGTTTTTTAAACGTTTTGCCATGGCCTATACACGTCTAGACGTAGATGGGGTAAGTGATTTATTTTGCTTACCCTTTTTTACGCTAATCAATGGGGAAAAAACCAACTGGCCTAAATTAGAAGAGCTATATCACACCACTTGCATTCTTTTTGACTGGTATAAGCAACAGGGCTTTTATGATGCCCGCTATAGTATTGTGAGTATGCTGAAGCTGAGTCGTGATTTAGCCACCGCTAGATTACGTTGGCGGGTTATTTTGAACGATGGCAGCCCTTGGGAATACTGCACCAGCTATCAGCTCAAGCGCATTGATGGCGAATGGCGGCTTGCAGGTGTCATTCAGTTTGAAGAAAAGATGCATCCCCAGCAAGATCCCGCACAATTAGCCCATCCTTTAAAGCGCGCAGAAAAGGCTTTAAGACATTTAATTGATATTCCAGAGCAAATCGAAATTCAATTAAATGACGTGGTGTTGGCGGAGCCCAGCGTAGATCGATATTTGGGGTAAAATCGCCTTTTGCCCGCTTGACTATCATGACGCCGCTGCCTTCACCCTGTATTAGCCAATGTAAATTAGATGCCGAACAAAACTGTATTGGCTGCCGCCGCAGCTTAGATGAAATTCGCCTCTGGTCTAAGGCCAGCGAAGCCGAGAAAAAACAAATCTGGCAACGCCTACTTGCCCTGCCCATGCTTGAGAAGCGCAAGCAATGCCAGCGCTGCAGCACAGAATTTAGCTGTGGCAGCGGCGGCAAGCAAGGCTGTTGGTGCATGGATTTCCCTCCGGTTTTATCCGTCACCACCGCCACAGGGGATTGTTATTGTCCAACTTGCTTGGCGGCGGTGATTGCAGAGCGTGAGCTTGCTCAGATTAAATAATCCAAAACCCGCAACGCCTCAGGCCGATAGTGCCGGCGGCTGGCTAAAGCCGCCAGCTGGCCTTGCCCAACATCTAAATCATATAAATGCCATAGCGCACTCTGCTCTTCACATACCGTCATCGCCCGCATCCGCTGTGCCTGCCCTAGTGGCAGCACCACTTGCGACATCGGCAAGCTTAAACCCCGCCCCAAAGCCTTGAGCACCGCCTCTTTGCGCACCCACAGCCTAAGCGCTTGCTCAGGGCTTAAAGGCTGCTGCATTCGCTTTAACTCGGCGGGGCTCCAGCACTCACTAAACCAGCTGATATCGGTGTCTTTGCTGCTTAACTCAATATCAACGCCTAGCGGCACATCGGGCTGCAATGCAATCAAAGCCAGACCGCCACTATGGCTCAGCGAAAACTGCAGGCCTTGCCGCAGCCAAGGCTTGCCCCAAGGATTTTGCAGATATTGGATATCACTCGGCAAGCACATCAGCTCGCTGGCTAAGATGCTGCGTAAAGCGGTATGCGCTGCAGCATAGCGATGTGCATCTTTACGTAAACGCTGCCAACGATTAGTTTCTTTTTGATCTAAGCAAGCCAAGCGGCTGGGGTGAAGATGGGCCGGATCATCCAGCTGCACCCGCCAAATTTTTAACATGCGCTTTTAAACTCCGAGTGTAGCGCCACCGTCTACGCATAAATTATGCATCGTGATTTGGCGAGCAGCGGCAGATAGTAAAAACAATACCGGCGCTACAATATCATCAACATCGGCAATTCGGCCTAGCGGAATCCCCGTGCGATAGCCCGCTAAAGAGCCTGCAATTACTTTTTGCTTATCGCTATCATCCTGCCAAAGCTGGCGCTGCATCGCCGTATCGGTTGAGCCTGGCGACACAATATTGCAGCGAATGCCGTATTCTGCCAGCTCCAAACCTAAACACTTACTAAAGTGATTTAGCGCCGCTTTAGAAGCCGCATAAGCCGCCATTTGCAGACGTGGCACTTCAGCAGCATTAGACCCCACCGTAACAATCGCGCCACTCTGGCGTGGAATCATCCGCCGTGCCACCGCCCTGGATAAATAAAATGGGCCATGGGTATTCACCGCAAAAGTATTCTCCCAATCTTCATCGCTTAAATCGCAAATAGTGCCCATACGCAAAATACCTGCCGCATTCACCAGATAGGCAATCGGCCCCAGCTCTGCCTCAATCTGCTCCACCACCGCCGCCAGTTGGCTACTACTGCGCATATCCACAGCGTATGGCTGAACGTGTAGGCCTGCGGCTTGGTATTCCAGCGCTAAAGCGGCTAGTTTTTCTTGCTGAATATCCAGCGCTGCAACTAATGCCCCTTGTTCACTCAAGCTTTTAACAATTGCCGCACCAATACCCTGTGCGGCCCCTGTGACGACGGCAACCTTGCCGCGGAATTCCTGATTTTGCATAAAATTTATTCCTGATTACTTATGGAAGATTGCAGCCGCTTGGCGAGCGCCCTGCCAATGGCGGCCATTGGCGCAGGATCGCTCATGCCAAAGTGATTGCAATCGAGCTCTACGCACTCAAACTGGCCCTGCACATAGGGATGCCAAGAGGCAGGCTGTGGGGCGTCGTCTGGATTTTGCCCAGCATGAAACAGCAGCAAATCACCTTGATAGCTGGCCGTTTGGCTGCGGCGAAATAGCTGCATGCCATGCAAAGCAGACTCCGCCAAACGCTCTAATGCGCTGCGCCCTAAAGTGGCAAGGGGGCTGCCAGGACGTAGCAAGCGTTGATAAATAGCCTCTTGGCTCAACGATAAACCTTGGCTATCGGTATCCACTTCGCCATTCACGCTCAGCACCGTGATTAAGGCATCGTGCATGGTGGGTAAAGGACGCTGCTGCCAAGCGGCAACAGGGTAGCTATCCATCAGGGCCAATAGCTCCACTTGCTCACCTGCTGCTTGTAATTGCACCGCCATGGCTTGTGCCAATCCACCGCCTAAAGACCATCCCAAAAGGCGATAAGGGCCGGTGGCTTGTTGTTGGCGAACGCGCTGCACGTATTCACTCACCATGGCATCAAAGCTGCTGGGCAGGCTGGTTTCAATACCGGTAGCTTGCAAGCCGTAAATGGCAGTATCTGGCAAATATCGCGCTAAGCCCAGATAGCACCAAGACAACCCTTCGGCGGGATGCAGGCAAAACAGCGCTGGTAGGCTGCCACGCTGAATCGTCAGCAAAGGGGAAAAAGCGTGATCTTCCGCCGCAGCCGGAGGGCGATGTGCCGCAGGCGCGTTCAAGGCTTTAGCCAAGGCGTGCACGGTATTATGGTTAAACAAGGCAGAGACGGTGATATCCCGCTGTAATTCACGCCCCAGCTGCCCTGCTACCTGAATCGCTTGCAGCGATTTACCACCCAGCTCAAAAAAATTGCAATGGATGCTGGCAGGCATTACCCCCAGCACCTGATACCACACTTGCATGATTTTTTGCTCTAGCAAGCTGGCCTCAGGCATCAAAGGCGCGGCGCGCTCGCTCAGCAAGCTGGCAAGTTGCTTGCGATCGATCTTGCCATTCACATTACGCGGTAAGTTATCCACAAAAAACCAATGATCTGGGATGGCGGCCATCGGCAAAATATCCGCCAATTGGCTGTGTAGCTCTGCCTGCAAGCCATCATGCGTTGCAACAAGATATGCAGCTAAACCACCGCGCTCTACCCCCACCACCGCCACTTCGCGTATTGCTGGGTGGCTAAGGATGGCGTTTTCAATTTCGGCTGGATCAATGCGCAGGCCACTGATTTTTAACTCATGATCTAAGCGCCCCAAGAAGTAGAGTTGACCATTTTGTAAGCAAGCTCTATCCCCCGTGCGATAAGCACGCGGCTGGCCCGGCAAGCTATGCAATTGAATAAAGCGGCTCGCACTCAACGCCTGCTGATTGCTATAACCCAGCGCCAAGGCATCGCCACAAATTAATAACTCGCCAGGCTGGCCTGCTGCCACGGGGTATAAAGACTCATCCACGATCACCACCGTCACCCCTGCACGCGGTAAGCCAATAGGCAGGCGATCGCTCCCATCCCATACCGCAGCTTGGCCACTCAGCACGGCACTGCTTGCGATAATCGAGGCCTCGGTAGGGCCATAGCTATTGAGCAAAACACTATCAGCGAGCAAAGCTTGCCAACGGCCTGCCCGCTCCGGCTGCGCGGCTTCACCCCCAATAATGGTTAACCTTAGCCCCGCTAGCTGAGCCGCCATAGGCGCAGTCAGGGCATGGGCTAATTCATGCCAAAAAGCGGTCGGTAAATCGAGCACGCTGATTTGCAGCTGCTCAATACTGCTCACAAAAGTAGCCATGGAATCCAGCATGGCCTCATTACGCAGCACTAAAGTTGCGCCGTAGCAAAGGGCGAGGAAAATCTCTTCAATACTTGCGTCAAAATGCAGAGGGGCAAATTGCAAGATGCGCTCGTTGGCGCTGATTTGATAAAGCTGGCCAGCACTGGCCACAAAATGCGCCAATGCACCATGCCCAAGCAATACGCCATTCGGCTTGCCGGTCGAGCCCGAGGTATAGAGCAAATAGGCCGGCTGCTCTGCCTGCATTAGGCAAGGCGGCTGCAGGTTTACTGGTGAATCGCTAGGCAAATCCAAATACAAGGCGGCGCGCTTGCCTACCTTATCCGCCCAGCACTGCAAGCTTAAAATAAGCCGTGGCTTGGCATCATCCAACACCATGGTTAAACGGCTACTTGGCCCTTGTGGATCGAGCGGTACATAGCAAGCCCCAGCCCATAGCGTTGCCAGAATCGCAATAATGGCTTGCGGGCTACGCGGCAACAAAATCACCACTCGCTCTTCTGCTTGCAAACCCTCTAGCTGTAAGCGTGCCGCCAGCGTTTGCACTTCGGCCAGCAATTGCTGATAGCTGATCTGCACGCCTTCATGCTCTAGCGCAATCGCCTGTGGCCTACTGATCGCTTGATCCATGATGCGTTGCATCACTGGGCTAGCCGCTTGTTCCAAAACGGGGCCATGCAGCACCGATAAAGGTGGCAAATCTTGCAGCAAGGGGGACATGCCACTTTGCGCCGGATGCGCCGCTAGGATAAATAGCCACTGCTGTAAATCTTCATGCAATTGGGCCAGCTTGGCCGCTGGATAGGCGTTTGGGTTTGCCTCAAGGCTGAGCCGCCATTGGGCATTGAGCACCGAAACGCTGATATTTAAATCTTTAACCGGCCCCGCGCTAATAGGATGAATCAGGCTAGTTAAGCCAGCAAATGGCGCGTGCCGATCGAAAGGCATCAGGTTTACAGCTTGGTTAAATAAATGCTTTTGCACATCCATCAGGCCTAAATCTTGGCGAATCCAGCCATAGCGATAAGCTAAATGCGGGCGAATGGCCCGCATGCTATCGGCCACTTGCTTACTCAGCGTTTGCATGTCTTGCTCTGGATCGATAGCGACGCTAAACGGCACAATATTCATCGCCATGCACGGCACGCCCAAAGCTGGTGTACCCAGGCGATTCATCACCGGCAAGCCAAAAGTCAGCTGCCGCTGCCCAGATTGCTTAGCTAACCAGCAGCCAATCGCCGCCAGCATCCAGCTCCCCCAATCTTGCCCACACTGGCGCGCTGCCAGCTCAAACACGCCAATCTGCGCAGGGCTTAGAAGTTGGCTGTGGCGAATCACTTCATCAGAAAATTCTTGGGCTGCAGCCAGCGTAGAGGCGCTGGGGGCATGAGCTAAATGCTGCAACCAAAACTGCTTGCTGGTTTGAAACTTATCGGCTTTTTGATAGTTTTGCTCTGCCAAGATAATTTTATCTAGCGACCAATCCGCCAGCGCGGGCAATGGCTGGTTTTGTACTCGAGCGCTATAACGCGCTGCCACGGCCTGCGCCAACACGCTATAGCCGAAGCCATCCAAGGCAATATGATGCACTTGCAAATACCATTGATACTGCTTATCCGCCGTTTGCAATAAGGCCGTTTGGTAAAGCGGATCACACGTTGGATTGCAGAGCGTGCCTAAAGAACGCTGCATCCATTGCTGCGCCGCAGCCTGTGGATTGGGCTGATCGCGTAAATCATAAAGCTGTAGCGGTGCCTCACTTGGCATTTGTGGCAGCTGCCAGAGCTGCTCGCCATCTAATTGAAACCGCATATGCAGCGATTTAGCGTTGTTTAACACCTCAATCACGCTCTGGCTAAAGGCGCTAACATCTAGCTCGCCATTTAGCTCTATGACTTCGGCTGTTAGGTAAGCGGGGCTATCTGGCACCATTTGCTGCCCCATCCATATTCCATACTGGGCAGCACTAAGCGGCAAACGGGGGGAGATTTGATTCATGGGAGGTCCTGATAGAAAAGCTTGCAGCTCAGCGCGAGCGGCTGGCAAAGTCCACAACTCGCCGTGCGCCGTGCATCAACATATCGTAATGATCATGCGCTGGCAGGCATTGGTACTCTGTAGCAATACCCGCTTCGTTTAAGGTTTGAGCAAAGCGCTCTGCACTATCCACCATGCGCCGCTCGGCCAATTTTTGCTGCAGCGCTGCAGCGGCATCAGAAGGAGGATCTTGCTCCTGCGCCCCCACCGTAATCATCACTTGCCAATCGGCTTGGCTAAATTGGCTTTTCAGCTGATCTAGCCTAAGCGGTAACTGGCTTAAAGTATGGTGATTGCCAAACCACAGCGAGGGACTGGCCGCCCAATAACGCTGAAAATACTGGGGCGCGGTGCTTAAGGTATGCAGGGTAAACAAGCCGCCATAAGAAAATCCAAACAAGGTATGGCGGCGTGCATCCATCGCAAAGTGCTGCGCCAATAAAGGCCGTAATTCCTGCGTGAGAAAACTCAAAAACGCAGCCGCACCGCCGTGCCTTGGTGAAAAAGCATCACCCGCGCCAGCAATCTGCGGCGTGTAATCCAGCGCCCTAGCATGCACATCAATCGGCTCGCCGCTGGCATAAGCAATCGCCACAATCAATAAAGCGGCTTGCTCACCCACCCGCGCGCGCCATTGAGGGCTCTCCTCCCCAGTGACAGGCTTGGGGCGAGCAAACTCCATAATGGGCAAGCTAGCCTGCCCATCTAAGGCCCAAAGCACGGGATAGCCCGCTGGCTCTGGTGCTTGGTGTGGCAGGCCCAGCAAAATGCGATAACGCTGGCCGGTATAAGCCGAATCGATCTCAAAACTCAGGCTTCTAGATAGCGCTGCGCTTTGCCAATTTGGCGGGAATGTTTGATCTGTAAACAATGGCATCGATACGTCCTACATCTGCCAATCGAGCGCAAGCTCTGGATTACGCACCATCAAGCCAAGGTGCTCATCCATCACCAATTCAATCTTTGCCAGCTTCTCTGCCGTATCGGCAAGGCAGTGTATAAACAACGTTTCTTGCTCGCGGCGAATATGGCATTCACCCATGGCAAAAGGGATATAAGCACGTTCGCTATCAAACTCTACGGGGATCTTGAGCGCGTAATGCTTACATAGTTTGTACAAGACTTTATCGGCCAAGGGGACCGTTAATTGGCTACGGCTATTTAGCATTTTATTTCCTGAGGTTTAAGCATGAGCGGTAATGGGTACTAGGCTGCTTGCGCCAATAAACGCCACCACGCTGCCAGTGTTGGCTGCTCAGCCAGCGTCATAAAATTAAGCGTTACCCCTGCTCTGCGCCACGTTTCTAGCCAGCTCATAATCCGAATTGAATCCAAGCCCCAATCCAGCAAGTTGTCATCATCACGCAAATCAGAAGCGGGCATTTGCAAGCTGCTGGCAATGATTTGCCTTAATTCATCGATAGACGTGGGTAGCCCAGCTCCCTGCAAGCCGGAGATCAGATCCGCGGTAGAGGTGGTAAAGCCGCAGCGCTGCGCTACGTAATCCAGCGCCATTAAGTGTTCTTTTTCTGAGAAATCTGCCAGCGCATCGCCCACAAAAAACGCTTGGATATCATGCATAAAGGCATCGCAAGCGCTCATCATGCAGCCAATATGCGCATAAACGCCGCAAATAATCAGCTGGTCTCGCCCTTGCCCGCACATGATTTCTAGCAAGTTTGAACGCTGAAACGCGCTATAGCGCCATTTAGGCAACACGGTGTCTTGGGGCGTAGGCGCTAGCGCCGCCACAATGTCTTTTCGATCTGGGCGCGCCACCAAACCTGGGCCCCACATATCCTGCAATAAGCCACGCTCTGCTAAGGTTTGCTCTGGGGTTTGGGCGGTGTAAACCACGGGGATGCCCAGCTTAGCCGCCAAATCTAAAATCCGCCGAGTATTAGCGATCAACTCAGGAATAGGCGCGGCGGTGCCGTCATAAAAATCTAGAAAATAATCCTGCATATCGTGAATCAGCAGCACCGCGCGCTTGGCATCGGGCTGCCAGCTCACACGGTTAGCAGGAAACTGGTTTGGCATTGGGTAGGCGCTGATTTTTGGAATAGCCATTGGCTTATGTCTTCTTATTAATGGATGGTTTATTTTTTAGTGCCTTCGGCACTGCTGTTTTGCTGCGGGAGCCCCCGCGCGGGCCATCGAGGTGGCGGCGATTCAACTTGCTACGCTCAAACACGAATCGCCGACTTCCCCACCCCGCTTGTTCCTCGCTCGGCTTGTCTCAAGGGGCTACAGCCCTATGCCAAGATCAGTGAGGAAAACTCAGATAGCTGAATTTAAAATTTTCTGAAAAACCACCGGAGAACAGCGAGATTTACCTTCATTTTCTCTCTGTGAAACTCAGTGTTCTCTGTGTTCTCTGTGGTTTAAGATTTTGCGAGGGCTATCTCTTACGCTGCGATATATTAGGAAGATACAAGTAGCCGCTGCTCTATCATTTGCCGCAGGATTTTCTTGCTGACTTTACCTACGCCGGTTTTTGGAAAGGCTTCGATAAACTCAATCCGGTCAGGGATTTTGTAAGCGGCAAGGCCTAGTTGGCGCAGGTAGCCGTTGAGATCGACCGCGCGTAGGCTAGGATCGCGCCGGATGATAAATGCGCAGCTTTTCTCACCTAAAAAAGCATCTGGCATGGCAACAATTGCCACGTCTTGCACGCCTTTGTGTGCAAGCAGCTGATGCTCTACTTCTTCCGCAGAGATTTTCTCGCCGCCACGGTTGATCTGATCTTTTGCCCGCCCTTCTACCACTAGATAGCCTTCTGCCGTTTGCCTAACTAAATCGCCGGTACGGTAAAAACCATCTTCGGTAAAGGCTCGGCTATTGTGTTCGGCAGCTTTGTAATAGCCGTGAATGGTGTAAGGGCCGCGCGTAAGCAGATGGCCTATTTCACCCACGGGCAGCGGCTGGTCTTCATCGTCCACCACCCGCACTTCGTCATCAGGCGAGATCGGCCTGCCTTGGGTTTGCAAAATCAGTGCTTCAGCATCATCAAGGCGGGTGTAATTCACCAGCCCTTCGGCCATACCAAATACCTGCTGCAAAGTGCAGCCCAGCTCTCGCACCAGCCGTGCCGCCATCTCACTATTAAACCGAGCACCGCCCACCTGCACCAACTGCAGGCTGGATAAATCAGGCTGCAGACTAGCGGCGGCATCTAGCCATACTGGCACCAGCGGTGGAACCAAGGCGGTAATGGTGACGCGCTCGCGGCTAATCAGCGGGAACACTTGATCTGGGCTGGCGCTGCTGCTCAGCACCACCGTGCCTCCCGCATAAAAAACCCCCAGTGAGCCAGGGGAGCTAAGGGCAAAATTATGCCCAGCAGGCAGCACGCAAAGATAAACGCTGGCGGGGCTTAGGCCGCAGATTTCTGCACTGCCACGCAGGCTGTAAATATAATCATCGTGGGTACGCGGGATCAGCTTAGGCGTGCCGGTACTGCCGCCAGAGAGCTGAAAAAACGCCACATCGCTAGCCTGCGGCGGCGCAGGCAAGATGGCTTGGGTGTTTAAGGTTTGCAAAGCCGTAAATGGCCCCGCATCACCCAGTACCAGCACATGCTGCAAGCTGGGTGAAATGGCTTTCACTTCGCTGGCAAGTTGGTGGTAATCAAAGCCGCCATGCTGATCGGCAATAATATAAGCTACCGCTTCGGCATGCTGGCAGAAGTAGCTGATTTCTAATTTTCGGTGTGCGGGCAGGGCAAACACCGGTAAAGCCCCTAGCCTAAACAAGGCAAAGATCACGGCAAAAAACTCGGCGCAGTTAGGCAGTTGCACCACAACGCGATCATTTTTAGTAATGCCCAGCGCGGTGAAAGCCTGAGCCAGTCTATCGGCTTCTTGTGCCAGCTGGCGGTAAGTCCAGCGTGTTGCGCCACTCACAATCGCCAGATGATCGCCATCCTGCTCTACCCTCAGTGCCAACAAATCACTGAAGGTCTGCCCCTGCCAATAACCCTTGCTGCGGTAATCTGCCGCCAGTGCCACTGGCCACGGGGTGCAATGCGCTAGCAATGAGCTCATTACACCTCCCCCGCATGCACTAAGCCCATGCCGTTGAGCATGGTGCGAAATTTAGCCGAGGTTTCGGCCAGCTCACTGGCTGGCGAAGACGCCGCCACAATCCCTGCTCCGGCAAAAAGACGCAGCGTATTACCGGCAATCTCGGCACAGCGAATAGTGATAATCCACTCCCCATCGCCTTTGGCATCGCACCAGCCCACCATGCCGGTGTAAAAACCACGGTCAAATGGCTCGATTTGCGCGATCAGATCACGCGCAGCCTGGTTGGGATATCCACACACGGCAGGCGTTGGGTGCAGGGCCGCAGCCAGCGTCAGCGATGTTGTTGCTTCATCAATCAGCTCGCCGCTGATCTCCGTGGATAAATGCCACATGGTTTCGGTATGCAGTAGCACAGGATGCGCCGGTACATTCAGCGTGCTGCAAAAAGGCCTTAGCCCAGCGGCAACCGCCTCTACCACCACTTTATGCTCATGCAAATCTTTGGCGGATTGCAGCAGGGCCTCACCACGCTGGCGGTCTTCTACCGGATCGCTACTGCGGGCTGCAGAGCCTGCCAGTGGATTAGAAAACACCAACTTGCCCTGCTTACGTAGCAGCAGCTCTGGGCTTGCACCAATTAAAATACGCGGCTCGGGGCTGGCGGAAAGATTGACCGCAAAGGTGTAACCATGCGCATTACGCTGCGCCAAGGTCAGTAATAATTTAGGGATATCAATGACTTGAGCGGCGGTTAAATCCAACGCACGTGCCAGCACCACTTTATCTAGATCTTTATTTTTTAAATGCTCAACCGCCTTCGCCACGCCATCGGCGTAGGTTTGCGGCTCTGGCAGCGATTTAATCGTGCATGGCACGGCTTGTGGATTAAGCCGAGCAAGGCTTTGGGGCAAAGGGCCAGCGCGTAATACGCTACTTGGAATACTCAGGCAAGCAGGATTTTGCCCATCAAATGGGATCGCCCCAACCACTATAGGATCAGGATGACCCGTTGCCTTGGCTTGCTTTATTGCAGCAAGTACAGCGTGATTGAGCGCTTCTAGGCTTTGGGCCGGAGCAACACTTGAGTAATGCCCTTGGGCCAGCATCGTATGCCGTGCACTAGCAAAGAAAATAGGCGCATCGGTTTGGTAGCCCGAAAGTAAATACTGAGCCTGTGTACGTAATTCACCGCGAAAAATATCATTCATAACAGAGCATCTCTTTTAAAGAGTGAACAAACAGCCAACCTTCCAATTACACATCGCCAATCTCCTCAAAATAATAATGAGAATTATTAACATTTAAGCTCAAAAATATTCCATAGCTGTGGGTAGGACTTAGTGTCCGTAAGACTATGTGGATAGAACCACTTCATCTCGCCAATTCTATTGCGTAGCGCATATGGCGTTTCACCAGCCATACGTAAGTACATGCACTTAAAGTTAATTACAAACTCAAACTTACAAAACAAGCAGCCCTGCATATGCAAGGGCTGCTTATCAGTTGCTTAGAAGTTTGCTTCCAGCTTCATCCAGTAACGACGGCCTTCATCCACCATCCAGTTGCCATCTAAGCCTTGAAGACGGGCACGGGTATCAACGGGGACAATCTTGTCAGTCAAGTTCATCATTGCCAAGCTTACAGCGAAGGTTTTGTTGATTTCATAACGGCCACCCACATCAAATGTGAGTGTGCTTGGGCGCTCGCGCGGGCCAACTGCGCCATTACGGAAAGCCGCCCAAGTTTCTTTGCCGGTGTAAGTAGCATGGGTATAAGCCGATAGCTTTTCTAATGGCTTCCAGTTCAACTGCGCATTAGCTAAGTGCTCAGGCGTTTTACCCAGTGGAGCGCCATCTAAAGAGCCACCACTAAATGAGCGCTCGGTCCCCCCTTCACGGCGTGATTGGGTATAGGTGTAATTGCCCGAAAGGCTAAGCTCGCGGCTTAAAGGCCAGCTAGCGGCTAGCTCTGCACCACGCATAACAACTTGGTCAAGATTGTCGTAAACATAGGTATTGAGTTTGGGATTGCTGGGGTCTTTTTTACCAGTATCAAAACTCACTACTTTATTTTTGAAATTATTATTAAAGACCGTCATAGAGAATGACTCGCCCTTAGTGCCGTCATAACGCACGCCAATTTCTTCGGTTACGCTTTCTTCAGGCTTCAAATTTGGATTGCCACACAAGGAGCCTCGGATCGAAGTGCCGCCGCCCGACGTCATGCAGTAGCCAGCTGTAGTCTGGCGTAATGCAGGCGCTCTAAAGGCGCTCGCAACTCCGCCACGAACCGTCCATGCATCATTGATTTGATACACGGCATATAAACGCGGGCTCCAATGCGAGCCATAACGATCCGCATCATCCATGCGAATACCGCCAGTTAAAGACAATTTGCTAGTTAATGCATATTCATCTTCTAAAAACAGCGCCCATGTTCTTGCGCTTGCTTCATCAGGGCTCACACCATGGCCAGCAACAGGCGATTCACCCGCAATAGAAGACAAGCGGCCATGATTAATCTGCGCGCCCGTTTTAAGCACGTGCTGATCAAACGGTAGCGTAATCAAAGCATCCAGCACCGTATTTACAATTTTTGGCTCGCTGGCTTTTTTCTTACCGTCTTCCCATGCTTCCAGCTTGCCAACTTCTTGATACAAGGCCAGCTTGCTTATGCCAAAGCCCCAGCGGCCGTTATGCGTAATGCCCCAGCTATCTCTGCTATGCGTGGTTTCCACCACTTCATCCGCATTGGTTTTGCCTGCAGTGCTTTTATTGGTTAAATCATTACGGCCGACTTCCAGCACCACATCTTGCTGCTCATTTGGCACAATCGTCAGCTTTGCACCCAGATTGCGATTACGCTCGCCATATGCACCTTGAGTGAGGTTGCTTGGATAAAAAATTTCATCTTCAGCACGGTCACTGTAATTACCAAACACTTGCAAGCCAACCACGCCTTCTTTCAAAGGGCCGCTTAACCAGAAATCACCTTGAGCGGTATTACCGTAAGCCGAATCACCCTGTAAAGTGCCACCCACGCTTACCGAACCCTGCCACTGCTTCCCCACTTTACGCGTAATGATATTGATCACGCCGCCCATTGCATCTGAGCCATATAAAGAAGACATCGGGCCGCGAATCACTTCAACACGCTCAATAGCTGCCAGCGGAGGAATCAACGATGACTGCACACCACCGGTGCCGCGGTTCATCGTTTCACGCGTGCCTTGCCGCTTGCCATCCACCAGAATCAGCGTGTATTCGCCCGTCATGCCTCGAATAGAAATATCCTTATCATTTGGATCTGAGCCGGTAATGCTCACCCCTTCCACTTGGCGCACGGCGTCTTCAAGATTCATATAAGGCTTAGCTGCAAGCTGCTCACGAGTAATCACCGAAATACTGGCTGGCGCTTCTTTAATTTGCTGCTCAAAACCAGAAGCAGTAACAACTATAGAATCTAGCGTAACTTCATTTTGCGCAAAAACAGGCAAGCTAGTTATTGTAAGCAAGCTTAAAAATAAGGGGAGTGGGCGGGGTGTAAAGCGAATCAAAACAGCCTCCAGTTTCTGGGCGAGTGGGTCTGGGAAAAGTCTACCGGATAAAATGATAATGAGAATAAGTGCTATTCACATGACGGATGTGAGTATGTCACAAGCAGAATCGGTAAGCAATATGGATGACATCGCTAGAAATTGACTGTCTTATGTAGAAAGAATAAAGGAGAGGCGCAGAAAATAACGCTAAGCTGCGTCAAAAATACAGAGCGAATTTTGGAGAGAATAGTGCGTAAACAGTGCGATTTGCTGCTCACGCAAGCAGGTTTAGCTAAACAGCATTATCGCTAGATAGAACCGCTTAGGCTCATAGGTAAGCCCAGCAGCGGCGGAGTTCACCATTTATGGATGAACTCCGCATTTCAAAAATTAACCCAATAACAAAGCATCGTCATCAATTTTTTCGCCGCGTGTTTTTTCAAACATCGCCAGCAAATCGCCCACCTCCATGGTGTGGCGCTTATCCCCCGCCACATCCAGTACTACTTGGCCCTGATGCAACATCACGGTACGGTGGCCGTGATCCAGTGCTTGGCGCATAGAGTGCGTCACCATGAGGGCGGTTAAGTTGTTTTCTTTAACGATACGATCCGTCAGCTGCAATACAAAAGCCGCTGTTTTAGGATCGAGTGCGGCGGTGTGCTCGTCCAGCAACAACAAACGTGATGGCTGCAAAGACGCCATTAAGAGGCTCACTGCCTGCCTTTGTCCACCAGAGAGCAAATCCATACGGTCGCCAAGGCGGTTTTCTAAGCCCAGCTCTAAGGTAGCAAGTTTGTCGCGAAAAATCGCCCGCTGCTCGTTTTTTACCGCACGGCCAAAACCACGCTTTTTGCCACGTTGCCAAGCTAGCGCCATGTTTTCTTCAATGCTCAGCCCTTCGCAAGTGCCTGCCATTGGGTCTTGAAACACCCGCGCCACCATGCCCGCCCGCTGCCAAGCAGAAAGCCGTGTCACATCCTGCCCATCGATATGAATGCTGCCGCTATCCATTTGTAAATCGCCAGAAATGGCATTCAGAAAAGTCGATTTACCCGCACCATTGCTGCCAATCACGGTAATAAATTGCCCTGATTCAATAGTAAGCGATAATCCCCGCAATACTAGATTCTCAATAGGCGTACCGGGGTTAAAGGTTTTATATAAATCACGGACTTCCATCATGATTTTTTCCCCTTTTTACGGAATAGTTTAGCTTTTAATTTTGGCAACACCAAGGCAAAGCCAACTAATACGGCGGTAATCAGATTTAAATCTTGGGCCTTTAAGCCAATAAAATCGGCATTTAACGCCAAGGCAATCAATAAACGATACAGCAAAGCGCCTAATACGGTAGCTAGCGTAATTACCCAAAGCTTGCGCGATGGCAAAAGCGTTTCGCCAATAATCACCGCCGCCAAGCCCACCACAATGGTGCCCACGCCCATAGACACATCCGCGCCGCCTTGGGTTTGCACATAGAGCGCACCGGCAAAGGCAATCAGCGCGTTAGAGAGCGCCATTCCTACCAAGATCATTCTATCGGTAGCAATCCCTTGCGCCCTTGCCATACGTGGATTTGCCCCTGTAGCCCGCATGGCTAGGCCCGCTTGCGAGGCAAAAAAGAAATCCATGCCTAGCTTGGCCAGCACAATAATCACTGCCAATACCGCTGGCTGCACCAGCCAACCCCGCTCAAATTGCTCACCAATAAACGGTGCAAACACCGTAGGCGATCCAATCAAAGGCAAATTAGGCGCGCCCATAATGCGTAAATTAATAGAGTAAAGCCCAATCATCACCAAGATACTGGCTAAGAGCTGCAAGATATTCAGCCGCACATTCAGCCAAGCCGTTAACCAGCCCGAAGCCGCCCCTGCCAGCACCGCCATTGCACAGGCAAACCAAGGATCATGCCCGCCAGTAATTAAAGTGGCCGCAACTGCGCCACCCAAAGGGAAGCTACCATCGGCAGTTAAATCTGGGAAATTCAGCAGGCGAAAAGAAATCAGCACCCCAAGCGCCACCAGCGCAAAGATCAAGCCAATTTCCAATGCACCCATCAGGGCAATGGGAGTCATAAGTATTCCAGGGAGCAACAATCAAATCTGAAAACCCAAACCTTAAAACACGGAGGAAAGGAGAACACGGAGGAGCACGGAGACAAACCCAACAAGATTTTCTCTGTGAAACTCTGTGTACTTCGTGTTCTCTGTGGTTCAAGATTTGGGTTTTGACGCATTTTTTTACTTCACCACTTCTTTAGCTTCTTTTAGCAGTGCTGCAGATAGCGTTACGCCTTGTTTCTTTGCGGCGGTGGTGTTCACCATCAATTCTTTCTTAGAGCCTACTTCGGGTGCAATATCGCCTGCTTTTTCGCCTTTCAAGATACGCACGACCATCTTGCCGGTTTGACGGCCTAGCTCGTAGTAGCTCATCCCCATCGCAGCAATTGCACCGCGTTTTACTAAGCTGGCATCGCCAGAAATCAAAGGAATTTGCGCTTGCTGTGCCACGCCTACTAAGGATTCGTAGCTAGAAACCACATTGTTATCCGTATTGGTGTAAATCACGTCCACTTTGCCAACCAAGCTTTTCGCCGCAGTAGAAATATCTACCGTGCGGGCCGCAGGCGCTTCTACCAGCGTCATGCCGCGCTTAGCCAATTCGGCCTTTAACTCTTTAGCCACGATGGTTGAATTAACTTCACCTGGGCTATACACCATGCCAACACGCTTGGCGTTTGGTTTTACTTTTAAGATTAAATCGATTTGTGGCGACAGCTCTAACATATCCGACACGCCGGTTACATTATCGTTACCTGTCTTCCAGCTTTTAACCAGCTTGGCGGCCACCGGATCAGTCACTGCAGTAAACACTACTGGAATACTGCGAGTAGCCGCTACGACAGCCTGTGCACTAGGTGTGGCGATCGCAACAATCACATCAGGCTGATCGCCAACAAATTTGCGGGCAATTTGTGCTGCGGTGGCGGTATTGCCCTGAGCACTTTGAAATTGATACTTAATTTGCTTGCCCGGCTCAAAGCCCGCTGCTTTTAATTCGTCCTCTACTCCTTTGCGTGCGGCATCAAGCGCAGGGTGATCAACAATCGCCGTTACCGCCACCGATTTCATTTCTGCGGCACCCGAAGTTGGAGCCAAGCTAAGGGCCAAAAGAGTAGCCAAAAGAGTAGGTTTAAATAATTTAAGCATCGACCAAATCCTTATTTCAAAGTGATTGTGGAGCTGGATAAAAAGAAGCCGAGAAATTTCAAATAGAAAATACGCGCATTTGCATATAAAACAACTGTTTTATCTTTTCAAACTGATGACGAATAAATAGCCAAGCACGGCATTTACTACGCAAATACCAATAAATGAAATATCAGAAATATAAGCGCACAACGGTGTGAGTTACGCCAAAGATAATAGAGGTAAGTCGCCTAAAGAGACAAAGCGGGGATATCCCTAATAGAGGGCTTTTGCTGTAATTATGATTAATAAACGACAGCTTAAAATACTGTGGATAACTTTGTGGGTAAGATCGTTATTCAGCGCAATTAGGCAAGCACTAAATAAGACTAAAAGGTGATATAAATCAAGAAAAAACAAGGCTAAAACCCAAGCCTGTTCTCATTTGAAGGATAAAACTGCAAAAACAAAGTAGGAAGGTAAAATCAGGCCACAAGCACAATCACGGCCTGTGTGTAAAGCCCCAAGGCGAGCACTTATTTGCAGCAAAAATCGCTACACAAAATGTCATTCACACTACAAATTTTAAGATGTTTTAAGTCAACACACGGCGATCCAGAAAGTTGCTTATCAGCCTAGTTCACATAAATGACATTTTCCAGAAATATCTAAGTAAAACACAGCCCCAAGGCGAGGAACGGTAAAGCCCCTTAAAAATCAAGATGCTTAGGCCAGTCGCCTCATCACTCACTGCGTGCTTGGCAGTATTTTAGCGGCTGCTTAAGACAAAAAAATAGGCGGAAAGCCCCCTCAGCAAAGTTTTGCTGCAGGGGTTTTCCGCCTGATATAAAAATAAGAACTACAGCACGTAACGCGCTAAATCTTCATCCGCAGCAATGCCGCCTAACTTGCTGCTTACAAATTCAGCATCCACCACAATCTTACCGCTCTTGGCATCAAAAGAGATTTCTTCTAGCAAACGCTCCATCACGGTGTATAAACGCCGCGCTCCGATGTTTTCAGTGCTTTCATTTACCTGCCAAGCAATTTCGGCCATGCGTTTTACGCCGTCATCCGTGAAATCAAGCTCAACTTCTTCTGTTGCCAGTAAAGCCTGATATTGCTTCACAAGGCAGGCATCCGTGCCAGTTAAGATGCTAGCAAAATCATCCACAGTCAGTGAGTTAAGCTCTACCCGAATCGGAAACCGCCCTTGCAGCTCTGGAATCAAATCTGATGGTTTGGCTAAATGGAATGCGCCGCTGGCAATAAACAGAATGTGATCGGTTTTAACCATGCCGTATTTAGTGGTGACCGTGGTGCCTTCTACCAGTGGCAATAAATCGCGCTGCACGCCTTGGCGGCTGACTTCGCCACTACCCGCCTCGGCGCGGCTGGTGACCTTATCAATTTCATCAATAAACACGATACCGTTTTGCTCAACCGCAAACAGGGCCTCGGTTTTAGCGTCTTCTTCATTCACCAGCTTGCCCGCTTCTTCTTCGGTGAGCAGCTTCATGGCTTCAGCAACTTTAAGCTTTTGCGATTTTTTTTTATCGGAAAACGCCCCCTTAAACATTTGCTGAATTTGGCTAGAAAAGTCTTCCATGCCCGGCGGGCTCATCACCTCCATGGTGGGCACGCTTGCTGCCACTTCAATTTCAATCTCTTTTTCGTCCAACTTACCTTCACGCAACATCTTGCGGAATTTTTGGCGAGTATCCGAATCATCGCTGCCGCCAGGCGGCAGCAATACGTCAAGAATGCGCTCTTCTGCCGCATCTGACGCTCGAACACGATTACGGCTAATGGCTTTATCCCGCACTTGCTTAACGGCTACCTCAACCAAATCACGAATAATGCTGTCTACATCTTTACCAACGTAACCCACTTCGGTGAATTTAGTCGCCTCTACTTTAATAAAGGGCGCGTCAGATAATTTAGCCAAGCGACGGGCAATTTCGGTTTTACCCACACCGGTTGGCCCAATCATCAAAATATTCTTTGGGGTAATTTCATTTCTAAGCGGCTCTGCCACTTGTTGCCTGCGCCAACGATTACGCAGCGCAATCGCCACGGCCTTTTTAGCCGCAGTTTGGCCAACAATATGTTTATCTAGCTCGTGAACAATTTCCCGCGGAGTCATTTGGCTCATGATCAATCCTTAACAAAATATACAAAGCAGATGGCGACACTGGCGCTAAATTTAAAGACTAAGGCATAGATATTTCACTATTACCCTACTCAAACAGGGTGCTCGGCTAAGCGTATTTATTAAAAGGCAAAAAAACATTCATCTCCTATCAAAGCACACGATAAGTTCTACAATAATAATGAACTAAGCTTACGCAGAGAGAAATATGAACGATAACGATGACTGGCTAGATGAAGATAGTGAAGAAACATCTACCAGCACCAATGGCAAGCTATGGACAATTCTAGTGGTTGACGATGAACCTGACATTCATCATGTCACTCGGCTTGCACTCGCCAATATCGAATTCTTAGGCCGAAGGCTAGAAATTTTATCCTGTTATTCTGCAGCAGAAAGCTTGGAGCTACTTCGCTCTCGTAATGATATTGCGCTGGTTTTACTCGACGTAGTGATGGAGCAAGAAGATTCTGGCCTGCAAGTAGCCCATGCAATCCGTGAAATATTAGGTAATCACCAAATTCGTATTATCTTACGCACCGGTCAGCCCGGTGTAGCACCCGAGCGGCATGTGATTGAAAGCTACGATATCAATGATTACAAAGCCAAAACAGAGCTAACCCGCGATAAGCTTTACACCGCCATCTTAGGCACTTTACGCTCGTATAAAGACATTATGCTGCTAGAGCATCAGCGCCAAATGTTAGCGGCTAATCGCCGTGGCTTAATTAAAGTGATTGAAGCATCCGCCAGTATTTTTAAACAACAATCTATTCAAAATTTTGCCCAAGGCGTGCTGGAGCAATTGCAATCTCTGCTGTTTTTTGAGCAAGAGGCTTTATATATTGTGGTGCAAGGCGGAATGGCCGCTTTATCCCAAAATGGGGGGATTCAAGTGATGTATGCTACAGGCGGTTATCAAGCGCTTTGTGGCAAAAAACTAGAATATAGCGAGCTGGCGCAGTTTGATGCATCCATTAAGCAGGCCATCCATGACGAAAGCAGCGTGTATGCTGCAGATCATTTTGTCGGTTTTTTCCATACCGAACGTGGGCCAGTCAATTTACTGATTATCGATGGGCCTGTGGCTTTATCTAATCCAGATAAAGAATTGATCGAATTATTCTGCCGCAATGTCAGCATCGCGTTTGAAAACCTAATGATGAATAAAGAGATTCAAGAGTTGCGAAGCGATCATTAATTAGTTAATAAAATCAATATGCTATCGTGCATAACTAAATAAAATAACTCAGCCATTTTATAAAAAATGTCCTGATTAAGTCTCTTGCTCACACTCATCATCCCTATCGTAGGGCGGGTGCAACCCGCGTTTTTTCAGCATCGCTCGCGGGTTGCACCCGCCTTACGCTATTAATAATGGATATAGCTTGCTCAGCACCAAGCCACTCTTCATCTCTACGGCAAAATACAGCTAAACATATCTTAGGCAATCTAATATTTGAATGGCTTATTTTTCGTATCTTTAGTGCTTTTCGTATATAAAAATTTGTTTTATCTAACGTGCTGATTAAATCTTCCCTCATCCACCGCCCATTTAGCAGTTTCAGCGGTAGAATCAATGATCCCTCTCACCAACCCGTCTAAAGCTATGTCGAAAGATTATCTGGAAAGTATCATCAAAGCCCGTGTCTACGACGTGGCTATTGAATCTCCGCTAGAGTTCGCCCCTAATCTATCGCGTCGTATCGGCAATAAAGTGCTGTTTAAGCGCGAAGATATGCAGCCGGTGTTTTCGTTTAAAATTCGCGGTGCGTATAACAAAATGGTCAAGCTCACGCATGCCGAGCTAGCACGCGGCGTAGTTGCAGCATCTGCGGGCAACCATGCCCAAGGCGTGGCAATGGCCGCGCAATACTTAAAATGCCGCGCCACCATTGTGATGCCCACCACCGCTCCTCGCATCAAGGTAGATGCGGTGACGCGCCGTGGCGCAGAGGCGGTGCTCATTGGTGATTCTTACTCTGATTGCTATCAGCACGCACTTAATTTATCCGAGCAAACCGGCGCTACGCTGATTCATCCCTTTGATGATCCTGACGTTATCGCTGGCCAAGGCACGGTGGCAATGGAAATCTTGCGCCAGTATCCCGATCATATTGACGCGATTTTTGTTCCCGTTGGCGGTGGTGGCTTATTAGCTGGGATGGCGGCCTATATCAAACGCCTGCGCCCAGAAATTAAAATTATCGGTGTAGAGCCCACCGACGCCAATGCCATGTATTTAAGCCTAAAGCTAGGCGAGCGCATTACCCTGCCGCAGGTTGGCATCTTTGCCGATGGCGTGGCGGTAAAGCAGGTTGGGGAAGAGACTTTCCGCCTATGCCGCCAGTTTGTGGATGACGTGATTCTGGTTGATACCGACGCAATGTGCGCGGCGATTAAAGATGTATTTGAAGACAATCGCTCGATTTTAGAACCCGCAGGCGCGCTGGCCATTGCTGGCCTTAAAGCCTGGGCTAAGCGTGAAGGCAAGCAAGACGCCACCCTGATCGCCGTGGCATCTGGCGCAAATATGAATTTTGACCGCCTGCGCTATATCGCCGAGCAAGCCGAAATGGGCGAACAGCGTGAAGCGATTGTGGCGGTAACGATTCCAGAGCAGCCCGGCTCTTTCCGTACTTTCTGTAAGCTAATTGGTGCGCGCAATATCACCGAATTTAACTATCGCTACTCCACCGCCAGCGAAGCGCATGTGTTTGTTGGCCTATCGATTAACGATCGCAGTGAAGTGATTGAGCTGATTGGCGAGCTGGCTACCGCAAAAATCGCCGCCGTCGATCTTACCGATAACGAGCTAGCCAAGCTGCATATTCGCCATCTAGTGGGCGGCAAAGCCCCCAATGTGCAAAACGAGCGGCTGATGCGCTTTGAGTTTCCGGAACGCCCAGGCGCTCTACTCGACTTTTTAAATGGCATGAGTGGCGAGTGGAATATCAGCCTCTTCCATTACCGCAACCACGGTGCAGATTACGGGCGGATTTTGGTGGGCATTCAAGTGCCCCCACAAGACGACGACGCCTTTGCCGCCTTCCTACAAAAACTCGGCTATATGCACTGGGATGAGAGCGATAACCCCGCTTATAACCTATTTCTAAGCGCATAAGCAAAAAGGCCGTCACAATGACGGCCTTTTTCTTGCAAGGAATGTGGCTCGAAATAACCCCTGCAATGAGGTATCAACACCAAACCGTCTTCCCCGAATGTATTTATCGGGGATCCAGTAGCGCAGCTGGATTCCCGATAAATACACGCGGGAATGACGGGAGTTCATCGCAGGAAGAGAACCTAGTCCTTAGCTAATTACAGCAGATTACGCGCCGCTTCAATCACGATATCTACGGCGGTATGCTCAGCCAACTTCATCGCTTCTGCATCTGGGATTTCTTGCTGGGTGCGGTTTACGATCACACCCGCTACCATGCCTGCACGCCAGCCTTGGGTTGCGCACATAGTGAGTAGCGTGGCGGATTCCATTTCGTAATTCATCACGCCCATCGCCTGCCATTCTTTCATCGAACCTTGCATGCTGCTCACTACACGGCCACTGCAAGTATCGTAACGCTCTTGGCCTGGATAGAAAGTATCTGATGAAGCGGTTACGCCGATATGCAGTGGTTTACCGGCTTTTTTAGCGGCATTCACCAGCGCCGTAGTGCAATCAAAATCAGCCACAGCAGGGAAGCTCATCGGGGCAAAGTGCAAGCTGGCACCATCCAGACGAACCGAACCGGTGGTCACCAGCACGTCGCCCACATTGATATGCGATTGAATCGCACCGGTTGTACCCACGCGCAGGAAGGTATTGATCCCCAGCTGAGCCAGCTCTTCTACCGCAATCGAAGTAGAAGGGCCGCCAATACCGGTAGAGCAAATCACAATCGGCTTGCCATCTAGCTCAGCAAGGTAGGTGGTGAATTCACGATGGCTGGCCAGCAACTTGGCATTGCCCATTTTTTCAGCAATACGCTGCACACGGGCAGGATCACCCGGCACAATCGCCAGAGTGGCACCGGCTAAATCGCTTTTAGCGAGACCTAAATGGAAAACTTCTGATTTAGACATGATGAGTCCTTCAATTAAAAAAACGAACCCAAACCTTGAACCACAGAGGACACGGAGGCTCGCAGAGAAAAACGAATTTCTTCTCCGATTAACGCCTCTTCTCATCAATTCTGCATTTTATAGTTTGAGTTTAAATTTGAGATGTAATCGTAGGGCGGGTGAAACCCGCCCTACGATTTTGATATTTACAGCGCGGGCGTATCTTTTGGGTCTAGGTAAAAAGCACCCGGCAACAGATCGCCTGCGGTGGTGATTTCCATATCTTCTTTCATATTGCCCAAGATTACCGGCAGCGCGGGTGTGCCGATTTCTATCATTACCTGACGGCAAGCGCCACATGGTGCGATCGGGCCAGGAGTATCGCCCACTACGGCAATAGCAGAAAAATCACCCGGCTTATAGCCATTGGCTACCGCGCTAAATAGCACCGTGCGCTCTGCACAATTGCACAGGCCATACGAAGCGTTTTCTACATTGCAGCCATGAAATACGCGGCCATCTTTAGTAATGAGCGCAGCGCCCACTAAAAAGCGCGAATACGGCGCATAGGCTGAAGTGCGGGCAATACGGGCTTGATCGAGTAATTCTCTTGCATCGAGTTCTTCACGCGTCATCATCATCTCCAAAGTATTTCAACCCCGCTTGCGGGGAAAACCAAACCCATAAGAAACAAAGAAAAACATCTTGGTTTCTATATGGAGAATTACTCTAAAAAGGCTTTCCCAACAGGGAAGGAAGAAAGATTGAACCAGTTAGCCAAGCTCTGACCCACGTCGGCAAAAGATTCGCGAATACCAAGGCTACCAGCCGGAACGCACTTGCCGTAGACCAACACCGGCACATGCTCGCGGGTATGTTCGGTGCCCGGCCAAGTTGGATCGCAGCCATGATCGGCCGAGATAATCAGGATGTCGTCGTCTTTAAGCAGAGCGAGCATTTCTGGCAGGCGCTTATCGAATAATTCCAAGCCACGGGCATAGCCCGCTACATCACGGCGATGGCCAAATTTCTCGTCAAAATCCACAAAATTAGTCATCACAATGCTGTTATCCGGCGCTTCCGTGGTGGCTTTAAGCGTGGCATCCCACAGCGCAGTTAAACCGCTGGCTTTAATACCCTTGGTGATGCCGCAATGCGCATAAATATCCGCAATTTTGCCGATAGAAACCACGGTACCACCTGCATCGGTCAGCTTCTCCAATACCGTTTTAGCGGGCGGTGCAACGGCGTAATCATGGCGATTGCCAGTGCGAGCGTAAGTGGCAGGTGTTTCACCATCAAACGGACGGGCAATCACGCGGCAAATATTGTATTGCAGCATTTCTTCATGGGCGATCTGGCATAGCTCGTAGAGTTTTTCTAAACCAAAGCTTTCTTCGTGCGCAGCAATCTGGAATACCGAATCGGCCGAGGTATAAAAAATCGGCTTGCCCGTAGCGCGATGCTCATCACCCAGCTTGGCAATGATATCGGTACCCGAAGCATGGCAGTTGCCCAAATAACCGGGCAGGCCAGCACGTTTTACCAAGGTTTCCAGCAGCTCTGGCGGGAAAGTATCGGTTTTTTTAGTGAAATAGCCCCAGTCAAACAAAACCGGCACACCGGCTAATTCCCAGTGGCCCGATGGCGTGTCTTTACCGGATGAAATCTCGAATGCTGCGCCATAAGCCGCAATCGGCTTAATAGTGGCAGATAAGCCAGCAGGCACTTTGCCGCTGGCTAGGCCACAAGCCAGCCCCATTCCCAGCTCTTCAAGATGAGGAATTTTCAGCGGGCCGCTGCGTTCAATATCGGCCTCGCCATTAAAACAACGCTCTGCAATATGGCCGAGGGTGTTGGAGCCTACATCACCAAACTTATCTGCATCGGGTGCAGCACCTACACCAAGTGAATCCATAATCAGGAAGATGGCACGCATGGCTGACTCCTTAGGACGGGTGTACCCGTCAAAATATTAATTAATAAACATAACAACTCAGGTATGCGAACAAAACCCAAATCTTGAACCACAGAGGACACAGAGTTACACGGAAAAACCATGCACAATCATTCCTTGTATTCGTCATGGCCGAGCGACTTTGCAATCCGATTATTTATGCATAAATAATCGGATTACTGGCAACGGCAACTAAACCGTATGTAAACGCAGCCTGTATTTCTTGCATGGCCATTTCTGCCGCATGACTTGTTTGTGCATGCACAATCGCCAATGGCTCACCCACTCTGACTTCTTGGCCTAAACCCATCATTTGTGTAATCCCTACCGCGTAATCAAGTGCATCACCCGGCTTACGACGGCCACCGCCTAGGCTGACCACAGCCATACCTAGCGCACGGGTATCTATAGCCACAATAAAACCATTCTGCGCCGCTGGCACCGCAATTTGTAGCGCGGCCTGTGGCAAATATTGATCAGGCTTTTCTATAAAATCAGCTGGCCCACCAAGGCTAGCAATCATACGGCCAAAGATTTCTGCTGCACGGCCACTATTCAAAGCGGCCATTAACTTACTTTCTGCCTCAGCCACATTCGCCGCCAGCTTACCCAGCACCAGCATTTCGCTGCAGAGTGCCATTGTTACTTGATGCAAACGCGCAGGGCGATATTTACCGCTGAGGTAATCCAAGGCACAGCGTACTTCAATAGCATTACCCGCACAGGGGGCGAGTGGTTCATTCATATCGGTGAGCAGCGCGGCGGTTGGCAGGCCTGCGCCATTGCCCACTTCTACAATGCTGTCTGCCAGCTCGCGCGATGCAGCCAGATTTGGCATAAATGCCCCGCTGCCTACTTTGATATCCATCACCAGCGCATCCAGCCCTGCCGATAATTTTTTCGACAGAATCGAGCTGGTAATCATCGCCACCGATTCCACTGTGGCGGTTACATCGCGAATCGCATAAAGGCGCTTATCGGCGGGGGCTAAATCACCGGTCTGACCGATAATCGCCACGCCTACTTCACGTACGGTTTTGCGAAATAGCTCAATCGTTGGCTCGGTGTTGTAGCCTGGAATAGCATCAAACTTATCTAAAGTACCGCCGGTGTGGCCCAAGCCTCGGCCAGAAATCATTGGCACAAAACCACCACAAGCCGCAATCATTGGCCCCAGCAGCAGGGAGACTAAATCGCCCACGCCGCCGGTTGAATGTTTATCCAGCACGGGGCCAGGTAAATCTAAGCTGCGCCAATCCAAAACCTGCCCCGAATCACGCATCGCAAGGGTCAGCGCTACCCGCTCGTCAAGCGTCATGCCTTTAAAGTACACCGCCATCGCAAGGGCAGCGATCTGCCCCTCAGAAATGCTCTGATCGCTTATCCCGCGTACAAAAAAACGAATTTCATCACCACTTAAAACATCGCCATTACGCTTTTTACGGATGATTTCTTGGGGCAAGAACATATAAACCTCTTTAATGCCATAACAAGCATTGATTCATCGTAGGGCGGGTGAAACCCGCTTTTTTTCAACATCACTCGCGGGTTTCACCCGCCCTACAAATACCAAGCCATCAATACGCCGATTTAGCCGTTGCACCTGCATCGTGGCCTAGGGTGGTCAGCAAGCTGCCCATCAGGCTGGATGCGCCAAAACGGAAAGTCGCCGCCTGAGCCCAATCTGGCCCCATGATGCGATCAGCAATCCCTAGGTATTCCAATGCATCTTGAGCGGTACGCACGCCACCAGCCGCCTTAAAGCCCACGGCTTTACCGCTGTCTTTAATCGCCTGAATCATGATTTCTGCGGCTTCTTGCGTAGCATTCACCGGCACTTTACCGGTAGAGGTCTTAATAAAATGCGCGCCTGCGGCAATAGAGATCTCACTGGCTTTACGAATCAGTGCTGGCGTTTTTAGCTCGCCGCTTTCGATAATCACTTTCAAAATTTTGTCGCCAACGGCTGCGCGGCTTTGCGCAACCACATCAAAGCCAACTTGCTCGTCCCCTGCCATCAGGGCACGCCATGGGAACACCACGTCCACCTCATCTGCACCATTAGCAATGGCAGCGGCAGTTTCAGCCGCAGCTTCAGCCGGTGTTGGCTCGCCATTTGGGAAATTAGTTACGGTTGCCACGGGGATATTCAAACCCAGAGCCGCCAATGCCGCTTTTGCAGTTGGCACAAATTGCGCATAAACACAGAGCGCAGCCGGATTACCCACAGGGGTTTTGGCCGATGCAGCCAAAGCTTCAATCGAAGCCACGGTGTCTGTATCGTTCAGCGCGGTTAAATCCATTAAATGCAAACCACGCAGGGCTGCAGCACAGAGTTGATTTTGAGTTGCCATGATTGTTCCTTTAACAAATATTTGGATGGTTCGCCTCAAAGATGAAGCGTTGTCTTGATCTGAGCATGTTGGGTTAGCTGGTTTATATAGGCAAAACGCCAACAACCCAGCTAAACCAAACTACCCAATAGAAATTCATATGAGCCAAGCCATTACTTTACGAATAAAACATTTCCGTAGAAGCCGCCTGAGCATGTTGGGTTACGCTGCTTTGTTGGTACAAAACGACCAACAAAGCAGCTAACCCAACCTACGCCGCTGTTGACTGACTTCACAAGGGAACAAATCAACAGAGCCGGCTTTAAAACTTAAGCCATGCTAATAAACAAACCAGCAATGGTTGCGCTCATCAAATTAGACAGCGTTGCAGCAGCCACTACGCGCAAGCCATAACGGCTTACTTCGGAACGGCGCTCTGGGGCTACCGAGCCAAAACCACCGGCCAAAATTGCAATTGATGAGAAATTGGCAAAACCACACAGGGCAAAAGACAAAATCGCCAGTGTTTTAGCATCCAATACCTGCAAACCCGCTGCCGTTACAGATGCCGCGTCTTTAAGGTAAGGAGCCAAGCCAACAAAGGCTACAAACTCATTCAGAATCATTTTCTGGCCGAGGAAGTTACCCGCCAGCGCCGCATGTTCCCAAGGCACACCAATCAAGTAAGCCAATGGCGAGAACACATAACCCAGAATCAATTCCAGATTGTATTCAGGATGGCCAAACAAGCCGCCCACACCAGCAACCAAGCCATTGACCAGCGCAATCAAGCCAATAAACGCCAACAACATCGCGCCTACATTCAGTGCAATCTTCAGACCCACCGATGCACCTGCCGCACCCGCTTCGATCAAATTAGCTGGGCGCTCGTCATCAAAAGTCAGGTCTTTAATTTCTACCGTACTCTCTTCAGTGCTTGGGCAAATGATTTTGGCAAATAACAAACCACCTGGAATCGCCATAAAGGAAGCGGCAATCAGGTATTCCATACGTACGCCAAGACCGGCATAACCCGCCAATACCGAGCCTGCAATTGCAGCCATACCGCTAGACATCACCGCAAACAGCTCGGGGCCGCTCATGGTTTTCATAAACGGCTTAACCACCGCTGGCATTTCGCTTTGGCCCAAGAAAATGGTCGTTACGGCTGAAAAAGATTCCAGCTTGCTTACGCCCAACAGCTTTTGGAAGATGGTCCCTAGAATGGTCACGATCCAGCGCATCACACCAAGGTAGTAAAGCACTGAAATAAATGAGGTCATAAAAATAATCATCGGTAACACGCGGAATGCAAACACAAATCCGCCGTTGCCAAATACCTCAAACATTTTTTTATCGACTAAACCGCCGAATAAAAAGGAGATACCATGATTGCCATATTCCAATACATGATTCACAGCATTAGCCACACTCAGTAAAATATCTTTACCAAGAGGGATAAACAGCACAATTGCACCAATAGAAATCTGGGTTAATAATGCGGCAATAATAATGCGTGGTTTAATTGCTTTTCGATTCATTGAAAGCGCAAAAGCAATCAACAATAGAACAGCGATACCGATTAGGCTGCGTCCAACTTCAAACATCTTCGTCTCCTGAAATTTCACGTACCGCTTTATTTAGCGTGCGCTGCGGCTTGTTTTTTACGGGTTTTCACTCAGCCTGCAATATAGGCTTGGCAATATTTGAAGAAATAAGGTGTTTCACTTATATGTCGACACCAAAAAACAGAATGAATGTTTAGCAAATCAACTTATGTAAGCGAAATGGCTTGTTTTCTAAAAAAGAGACAGATATTAAGGTTTTTCATGCAGAAAACTAAATTTATCTACCCATTACTAGTGAAAAATCAATTTTCTCTGTTGTATGTTTTCAAAATTCGTAAGCAACAGGATTTGCTGTTTTATTTGAGAGATATCAAAAAAGGCGCAAGCTTTGCAGCTAGCGCCTTTTTTCGAGCGATTAAATACGCCCTATGTTTTTAGACCAAAGCAAACTGCAACGTACCATTTAAAAAACGAATGAATTAAATTCAATATCCTGATTAAATCTAATTCAACGATTATTTTTAACCCATTCCAGCCAAGGCTTAAATAAGGATGGGCAACGCGCTGCCACTACCGATCTTTGCCAGATATGATCTTGCCAATAATTATCATGATGAATACTGGCGATTTGCCCGCCAGATTCCAGTAATATCAATACACCAGCAGCGTAATCCCATAATTTTTGTGAGCCATGCAGCATTAAATCAGTGCGCCCTGCCGCCAGCCAACACCAGTCTATGGTGGACGAGCCGTAATTACGCAGGCTGCTAAAAGGGGCCACGCTCACCACCCGTGCTGGCAAGCGTCCGCCTAAATACTTAGGCTCCACTGCCGCTACCGCCTCACACAAAGACTTGGGTATTTCGCTGCGTAGCGGTAAAGATCGCCCATTCATCCACGCACCATAACCTGCGGCAGCTGAAAAGCACTCATCCAAAGCGGGCACATACACCACGCCCAACACCGGCCGCCCTTGGCGAAATAAGGCGATAGACACCGAAAAATGCGGCAAGCCGTGCACAAAATTGGTTGTGCCATCAATGGGATCAACAATCCACAAGCCATCCGCATGATTTTCCCACAGTGCTTTTTGCTCGGCTACGCTCATTTCCTCGCCCAGCACAGGGCAATTTACAATTTTAGGGAGCTCACGCTGCAAAGCCGCTTGCGATGCCATATCGGCCTCGGTAAAGAGGCTGCCATCCTGTTTACGGCTTGACGCCACCAGCTGGAAACGCGGCATAATTTCTTCTGTAGCCACACGGCGAGCCAAAGCCACCAGATCAGATAAACGCTCAAAATCGCTCACAGCTTTCTCCCTTGTTTACCCCCCATTGTAAGACAGTAAGATGACTTTGTTGCATGTGCACATAAAAAAACGCTGGGGAATAAGTGTAGGAAGGGTGAAAGCACACTTGCGCGCTAAGCAAAGTCAAAAAGACCTTTTTTATTAGTGCCTTCGGCACGTTGATTTTGGAGCGGTTAGCCACCGCGGGGCCTTCCTTTCTTGCTTCGCCAAGAAACGAAGCCAAAGAAGGCGACCCCACGAAACACGAAAGCCCCTACGCTGCGGACAATCGAGTCGGCGGCAGGCGGGATTGGCTCGCTGCCTCGCTCCCTGGCCGAAACCCCGCCCCGCTTGTTCCTCGCTCCGGCGTGTTTCAAGGGGACTTTAAAAAGCCCTATGCAAAGTGCGTCGTTGTTATGCTTTTTCGCTGTTTGCTAATGAAAAAAATCTGCTTAATACGCATAGGGTTTCACCCGCCCTACAAAAGATCCCAACCATAAAAAAACCGCTCCCCCATCAGGAAAGCGGTTTTTGTGGGTTTTAATCAGCTAAACACCGCTAATTAATAAGGCCACTTCCAGTTTTTAACTTCTGGCATATCGTCGCCGTGCTCAGCAATATATTGGCCGTGTTCTACCAATTTATCCGACAGTTTTTGACGAACATGCGCGCCAATTTTTTGTAGCTGCGGTACACGGTCAATCACATCAATGGCTAGGTTGTAACGATCCAGCTTATTCACCACCACCATATCAAACGGGGTAGAGGTTGAGCCTTCTTCGATATAACCACGCGCATGGATATTGCTATGACCATTGCGGCGGTAGGTTAGGCGGTGAATCAGCCATGGGTAGCCGTGGAAGGCAAACATCACCGGCTTATCGGTAGTAAACAGCGAATCAAACTCACGATCTGATAAGCCGTGTGAGTGCTCTTCTTCTGGCTGCAAGGTCATCAAATCGCAGACGTTTACAAAGCGGATTTTCAGATCAGGGAAGTGCTGGCGCAGCAAATCAGTTGCAGCCAAAGCTTCCATGGTCGGTACTTCACCCGCGCAAGCCATCACTACATCTGGCTCGCCGCCTTGATCGTTAGACGCCCAGTCCCAAATCCCCAGACCCTTAGTGCAATGGGTAATGGCTTGATCCATGGTCAGGTATTGCAGCGCTGGCTGCTTACCTGCAACCACTACGTTTACATAGTGACGGCTGCGTAATACATGATCGGTTACGCTAAGCAGGGTGTTGGCATCTGCTGGCAGGTAAACGCGGATCACTTCGGCACGTTTGTTGATCACATGATCAAGGAAACCTGGATCTTGATGTGAGAAACCGTTGTGATCCTGACGCCATACGTGCGATGTGAGCAGGTAATTGAGCGATGGCAACGGTTTACGCCAGTTGATGCTGCGGGTTGTTTTCAGCCATTTTGCGTGCTGGTTAAACATCGAATCAATCACATGGATAAACGCTTCGTAGCAGCTAAAGAAGCCGTGACGACCGGTTAAGTTGTACGCTTCCAGCCAGCCTTGGCAGGTGTGCTCCGACAAGATCTCCATCACGCGGCCATCTTGCGCCAAGAAGTCGTTGTTTTTATCGGCTTCTAGGTAATCAGCAAACCAAGTTTTGCCAGATACATCAAACACATCATTCCAGCGGTTAGACGCGGTTTCATCCGGCCCAAAGATGCGGAAATTCTTTTGCTCTTCGTTTTCTACCATCACATCGCGCAGGAATTTACCCATTACGCGAGTGGCTTCGGCATTTACAGTACCTGGCTTGTCAAACGTCACCGCATATTTGCGGAAATCTGGCATGCGCAGATCTTTAGACTCTTGGCCGTGCACCACGGGGTTAGAACCCATACGCAGCAAGCCTTCAGGGGCTAGCTCGGCCAGCTCGGCCTTAAATGTGCCGTTAGCATCAAACAATTCTTCTGGACGATAGCTCTTCATCCAGTTTTCTAAGTTGTGGACGTTTTCTTCATCGATATCAGAGAACGGCACTTGATGGCTGCGCCAGTAATCCTCAACCTTCTTACCCTTAATTTCTTTCGGGCCAGTCCAGCCCTTAGGGGTACGCATCACAATCATTGGATAACGTGGGCGAACAATAGGCTGGCCGGCATCCATTTCAGCCTGCGCCTTAGCACGAATCGCATCCAGCTCGGCCATACACAGATCCATGGTGGCAGCCATTTTTTGGTGGATCTCGGTAAACGATTCATTCTTTTCATTGAATGTTTCGGTTTTTAGCTCAACAAAATGCGGTTTGTAGCCAAAGCCCTCAAACATTTTGGTGATTTCTTCGTGGCTAATACGGGACAGCAGGGTTGGATTGGCAATTTTATAGCCATTCAAATGCAAGATCGGCAGCACAAAGCCATCATTCACTGGGTGCAGGTATTTATTAGAGTGCCAAGAAGCCGCCAGTGGGCCAGTTTCTGCCTCGCCATCGCCCACCACCGCAATCACGGTTTGTGTTGGATTATCAAAAGCTGCGCCAAAAGCGTGTGAAAGCGAATAACCCAACTCGCCGCCCTCATGCATCGAGCCTGGCGTTTCTGGGGCAACGTGCGAAGGAATACCGCGTGGGAAGGAGAATTGCTTAAACAGGCGCTGCATACCGGCAGCAGTGCGGTCGATATGTGGATAGAATTCTTCGTAGCTGCCTTCCAAATACGTATTTGCCACCAAACCTGGGCCGCCATGGCCAGGGCCGGTGATATAAATCATCGGGCTTTTACGTTGTTTAATAATGCGATTGGCGTGAACATAAATAAAATTCAGACCGGGCGTCGTGCCCCAGTGGCCCAACAGGCGTGGCTTGATGTGAGCAAACTTCAGTTGTTCGGTAAGAAGCGGGTTATCTAGTAAATAGATTTGGCCAACAGAAAGGTAGTTAGCCGCACGCCAGTAAGCGTGCATTTTGTCGATTTGTGCAAGAGATAGCGGTTGAGTCACGTAACACCTCGTCTAGAATTGCTGATCGGAAAATCTTTTTATCAAGCATTTAAATGAGCACCTAAGCTAGACCTTTGTCATCACTGTACGTTCCCATTTGTTAACTTTTTGACACTTATTCCTTGCCCACCTGTTAAAGCCAATGGTTGTTCTAGCTTCTTCACAAACGACTATACACAGAGCTTCATTTCAAACATCTGACTAAGGTCAATGCTTTACCTTTTTGACTAATAAATATTTATCACTTCGCCAAAAATCATTTAGAGCTAATTCATCCCATCATCACGCCCGAAAGACTAACGTCACACTTTACACTAACTTACATACAAAGAAAAAATCATAAAAAAGCATTGCTAAATAGCCAAGATTACGTGTTGCAATCTACTCTTAGCTTGCAACATCAAGCCTTCGGCGCAAATAGCGCTCTACTTATTTCAGGCCGCAAATATTTATCGCCTATAAATTAGTAATATAAAGACGAAAAAATGGGCACTTGCCAAGCAAGTGCCCATTTTCAATCATAAAACATGAATGTTAATTTAAAATGAATGGTTAAAAAACACCAAAGTCATCACTATAAATAACGGTAATAATATCGCGCAAGACCAAGCCATATAACCAAAGAAGCTTGGCATTTTAATACCACGATCTTCCGCTACCGCTTTCACCATAAAATTAGGCGCATTACCAATATAACTAAGCGCGCCCATAAACACCGCACCTGCTGAAATAGCCAATAAAGTGGATGCCATTGGCCCCATCATATGGGCCGCATCACCATGCGCCAAATTAAAGAACACTAAATAAGTTGGTGCATTATCTAAAAATGCCGATAACAAGCCGGTCATCCAAAAATACATATAGTCAACCGGACCACCACTGGCATTTGAAACAGTATTAACTAAAGGCGCTAAGTGCCCAGCCTCGCCCGCCCGCAAGATAGCAATTGCAGGCGCCATCACAATAAAGATGCCAGCAAAAAGCTTAGCCACTTCTAAGATAGGGCCCCAGTTAAAATCATTGCCCGCACGTATTGGTTTTGGCGTAAATTTTAATGAAACCAAGGCAATGGTTAGCAGTAGTAAATCACGCATTAAATCTTGGATCGCCAGCTCAGTGCCTGCAATATGCCAAGAAATACCTGGTTTCCAAATACCCGACATCACCACGCTAGCCACAACAGCGGCAATTAAAAAGAAATTGAACTTGCCATGAATTTTAATCGGCGTGTCTTTAGTTGGGTCACGCGGCAATACGCCTTCCTTTTTAAAGTAATAGCTATCGATAAAATAAAATACCGTTAGCAATACGCCTGCGGCAAAGGCCACCAAGGGCAACATATGGCTAAAGGTCCAGAAAAAATCAACGCCTTTTAAAAAGCCAAGAAATAAAGGCGGATCGCCCAATGGAGTTAAACCACCGCCAATATTTGCCACTAAGAAAATAAAGAACACCACCACGTGTACATTATGCTTGCGATTATCATTTGCCTTAATCAAAGGGCGAATAAGCAGCATAGCCGCACCAGTAGTTCCCATAATGGAAGCAAGCACAGTGCCTAAAGCCAAGATCCCAGTATTTAACTTGGGGGAGCCATGTAAATTACCCCAAACCAAAATGCCACCAGATATGGTGTACAAGGCAAATAGAATCAGGATAAAGGGAATGTACTCATCAATCATGGCATGAGCGATCACCCCCAGCGAGGTAGACACGCCAAACACCGCGGTAAAAGGCAGCAAAAAACACGCGGCCCAAAACGCTGTTATTTTACCAAAGTGTAAATGCCAAAAGTGCGGCGCAAATAAGGGGAATAGCGCAATAGAGAGCAAAATACCCACAAAAGGCAGCGCCCAAGCCAAGCTTAAATCTGCACCATTAAAATCAGCGGCCAGCGCAAAGGCTGGCAACGCACTTAAAACTGCAAAGAGGATTTTTTTCATTTTTGAATAAATTCTATTTTGTAACCATCAGGATCTTCAACAAAGGCAATCACCGTGCTGCCATGCTTCATAGGGCCTGGCTCGCGCACAACCTTGCCACCCTTTTGACGAACATCTTCACAACAGGCGTAAATATCGTCGATTTCAATCGCGATATGCCCATAAGCGTTGCCCAAATCGTATTGCGTGGTATCCCAGTTATGAGTCAATTCTAATACCGTAGCGCTGGCTTCGTCGTTATAACCCAAAAATGCCAAGGTAAAACGCCCCTCAGGGAAGTCTTTGCTGCGTAATAAACGCATACCCAGTACTTCGGTATAAAACTTGATAGAAAGTTCCAAATTGCCCACGCGGAGCATGGTATGTAGCAAGCGCATGACGATTGTCCATATCATAGAAAAACCTAAGTTTACCGTGTTTCTATTCGCTTGCTGCATTCAAGGGTTTGCATAAATTCACGGTTTTTATAAAAAATATTCTTATTTTGCAATAGATCAATTGGGCAAATTCAGCGCCAATCAATCTAAACTTCTTGTAAATAAATAGTTATAAAAATCAGTAGTTAAGCGATGAACTGCTGGGGGTAAGCTAAATTTAGGATGTAAGGGGCTTGACACAAATTAAATTATCCTTATAATGCGACCTCTCTGAAGTGTGAGCGGGTCGTTAGCTCAGTTGGTAGAGCAGTGGACTTTTAATCCATTTGTCGCAGGTTCGAATCCCGCACGACCCACCAATCACACAATATTTGCAGGGCTGTTAGCTCAGCTGGTAGAGCAGCGGACTCTTAATCCGTAGGTCGACAGTTCGAATCTGTCACAGCCCACCAGTTAAATACAGTTGCCTTACCCCTATATGGGTCGTTAGCTCAGTTGGTAGAGCAGTGGACTTTTAATCCATTTGTCGCAGGTTCGAATCCCGCACGACCCACCAAGCATTCATCAAAAAGCCCAGTCTTCGGATTGGGCTTTTTGTTTGCGCCATCCAGCCATCTCCATCGCCTGCCAATACGCCACCACCGGTCTATAACGGTGCATCACTGTGTTGGAAGCTCTGCTATGCGTGTCTTATATGCCTTAACCTTGCTCAGCGCCTTCAGCCCCGCTGCTGAGCTTATGCCGCAAGCTGGCCAGTGGGAAGTCGTTAGCGAAATGCCCGCTGAGCAAAAAGCCATGTTTAGTAAAATGAAGCCCGAGCAAATCAAGCAAATGCAGCAACCTAGCATGCATTTCGACCCGAAGGCTGGGACGATCACGATGTCACTCTGTTTATCAAAAGAAAAAATGGGGAGCTGGCAGCAAATGGGGCAAAAGCCCTCACAAAACTGCGAGCCACCCAAGGTAAGCAATAGTGGTAATACCGTCAGCATGGATATGCAATGCCGACAGCCACACGCCGCCACCATCCACAGCGTGATTCAATTTAGCCCCGCCAGAGATAGCTACCAATACGAGCATCAGATTCAAGCCCAAGGCAAAAGCATGGCGCTAAAAGGCAGTGCGCGGCGCTTAGGAGAATGCAAATAGGGAGGCCGTTACGCCTCCCTATTTAAGTAGGGGCACGGCATGCCGTGCCCTATCAGCATTTTATTACGGTGAGTTAAGCCTGAATAAACCCGCGAATATGGCCGAGCAACTCCTCTTCTTGGTAAGGCTTACCAAGGAAGGTATTTACCCCCAGCTCAAATGCATAGTTTTTATGCTTATCTGCCGTGCGCGAGGTAATCATAATGATAGGAATATGCCGTGTTCCCTCATTGGCGCGCACATTACGGGTAAACTCAAAGCCATCCATACGTGGCATTTCAATATCCACCAACATCACATCTGGCTTGATATCCGATAGCTGCTGCAATGCGTCTAAGCCGTCTTTGGCCGTTAATACTTGGAAGCCTTCCTTAGCCAATAGCCGCCCTGTGATTTTACGCACCGTCAGTGAATCATCCACAATCATCACTACCGGCGTGGTTTTCAGTGCTTCTGGGCTGATATGAATCGCGGTACTGCGTGTTTCACCACGAGCCAACAGCGAGAGTGGATTCATAATCATCACCACGTCGCCGTTACCCAACACAGTTGCGCCGGTTACGCCTGGAATCCGCGCTAATTGCGGCCCAATCGCCTTCACCACCACCTCTTGATTACGCAGCAGCTCATCAACATGCAAGGCCATACGGCTGCTACCACTACGCAGCAATATCACGGTGTTATAGCGTTTTTGCTCTGGTACAGATTGGGTATCGCCTAACAACCTTGGGAAGTAAGCAAAGGGATAACGATGATCCATCCATTCTTGGAAGCGATTTTCATAAATATGCTCCAGTGGCCCCAGCTTAATTTCCTGTACCTGCTCTACCATCCCTGATGGAATCGCATATTGCTGGCCATTAGCCTTCACCAAAACCACTTGCGTAACTGCTAAGGTCAGCGGCAGATAAATCGTAAACGTGGTGCCTACGCCGGTTTCGCTGCTCACCTCAATGCGGCCACCCAAGTCCCCTAGCTTATTCTTCACCACATCCATGCCAATACCACGGCCAGATAAGGTGGTTAGACTGCTAGCGGTGCTAATGCCCGGCTCAAAAATCAACTCCGTGATCATTTGATCGCTGGCATTGTTATTGATCAGGCCTTTTTCAAGCCCTTTAGTACGCAAGCTGGCTAAATCCAAACCCTTGCCATCGTCTTTTAGCAGCAAGACCAGCTCATTGCCTTCTTGGCGCACTTCTACCTGTACTTCGCCAAACTCTGGCTTACCTAAGGCAAGCCGCTGCTCGGTGGTTTCTAAGCCATGATCGATGGCATTTCGCAGCATATGTTCAAACGGCGACATCATTTGATCGAGCACACCACGATCGATTTCTACTCGGCCACCACGTAATTCCAAGTTGACCTTTTTGCCAACCTCTTTACCGGTCTGACGAGTCAGGCGGTAAAGACGCTCAGACAAGCTACTAAACGGCACCATGCGCACCCGCATCAGGCTTTGTTGCAGCTCCTTAGTCATCCGCGCTTGTTGGGATAGCGCCGAACTAGAATCGTCGTGATTTTTCAACAAGTTTTGCTGAATAGTGGCCACGTCATTCACGCTTTCAGCAATAAAGCGGGTCACTTCTTGCAAGCGGGTAAAGCGATCGAATTCGAGCGGATCAAAGTTAGCTTCATGCCCTTCGTGCTCTTTCACCTTGGCCTGCATTTGCGATTCGGCTTGGATCTCCATCTCACGCAGCTGGCTGCGTAGGCGGTTGACGTTTTCGGTTAAATCGAGCAGGGATGATTTCATCGTCAGCATTTCAGCTTCGATCCGCGATCTGGCGATCGATACCTCACCGGCCTGATTCACCAGCTGATCCATCAGCTCTGATTTCACTCGGATCGTGGTACTGGTATCAACTTCCGCCTGCTGTACAGCAACAGGAGCAATGACTTCTTCCGGCTTCTTGCCGCCTTTTAGCTCATCGGCCAGCATTTGAATCAAATCAAAATCGGCATCAAATGCATCTAATAGCGATGCAGAGTAATGGCTACCAGCGGCCAGCAAGCGGCTCTCCATCTGATGGATAACCTCACCCATCCGCATCGCACCGGCCATTCGCGCGCTGCCTTTAAAGGTGTGTAAAACACGCGCTAAGGCACGGGCATCTTTTTCATCAGGCTCTGGCAAACGCAAGCCGCGCAATGACGCGCTAATTTGCTGTATCAGCTCATCGGCCTCTTCAATAAACACCGGCAAGAGCTGCTCATCAATATCGTCAGACTGCTCGCTATCTAGCTCTGCTTTGCGCTGTAAATCGTGCTTATCTAACAAGGGATCTAATGATGCAGGGTCGATCTCCAGCAAATCGGCAAGGGCCGCGTGCTGTTCAAACTCAACTTCCTCTTCAACCTCATCCAATAGCTCAGCAGGTATTGCCATGCCACTTAAAGAATCAACGTCCAGCAACCCATCTAATAAGGGCGAGGCAATATTTTCTAGCTCGTTTGCGCTGGCTGTTTGGGCCTGCTCAGCATCATCGACAAGAGACGGCTCTATTGCTAATGAGCCATCTAATACTGGCGATTCAATACGAGGAGCAATGCCAGCTTCCACCTCAACGGCCTGTTCGATACTTTCACTGGCAAGAGATGGCTCTGTTGCTAATAAGCCGTCTAATACAGGCGATTCAATATGAGGAGCAATGCCAGCTTCCGCGTCAGTGGCCTGCTCGATACTTTCACTGGCAAGAGATGGCTCTGTTGCTAATAAGCCGTCTAATACAGGCGATTCAATATGAGGAGCAATGCCAGCTTCCGCGTCATCGGCCTGTTCGATATCTTCATCGGCTAGGAATGGCTCTGCTAACAAGCTATCTAGCAAGGACAATTCAAGAGCATCGGTGGCCGTAGTCAACTCAGCCGGCTCTTCTAATTTGCCCTCACTAAGGTCTAAAGAGGCCTCTAATGGAGCTTCTGCAGCTTCGCTATGGGGCTCATACAAATCTAAATCAAGCGGCGCTACTTCTGCTTCCTCATCTAAAGAAATATCAAAAGGTTGAGCACGCAATTTTTGCAGCGCAAGAATCTCTGCCTCCGCAAAGCCCGGTGCTTCCAGCGCAAAAATAGCCCCTAGCATAGAAGCAATACGATTCACCGCCTGCTCTAGCACAGGCTCGTCTGCAATCACCATTTCGCCGAGTTGCTGCACCACATGTTCTAGGGTGTAGGCTAGCTCGCCTAAGCTACGGAAACCCGCCGTCGAGGCAATGCCTCCCAAGGTATGTGCCGCCAGTAAATAGGCCGATGGGTCACTATTCTTATTTTGCAAGGTCGACAGATATTGCAAAGCTTCATTACAAAATAGCGCAAACAGCGATGCAGACACGGTTACGGTGCCGATCATCACTTCATCGTTTTCTGCCTGCTCAGGATCTACTGATAAATGTATGTGCTCTACTGGCGCTAGAGCAGCCTCACCCAATTGTTCTTTAATTCTGTCTACCAAGGCGATTAAATCACTCGCCTCAATCAGCGCCGCTCCAGTGGTAGAAAGCTGCTGCACCCAGCCAGAAAACGCCCGATGTGCTTGATCAAGCAAATCAATTAACTCCGCACTCGCTGGGCGTTCAATTTGCATCAGCTTATTCATCAGCTGCTCTATCGCCCAAGCCACTTGCCCCAAGTGATTCAAGCCCACCATCCGACCACTGCCTTTTAGGGTATGGAAACTGCGTCTTACAACGGTGAGTGCTTCGCGATCGTGCGGGGTCTGTTGGCAAATCCGTAGCTGCTCTGCAATGCTAGCCAAGACCTCTGCAGCTTCTTCTAAGAACACTTCAAGCAATTCGGCATCTACCGCAGCATCTGACACCGGCAAAGGCTTAGATGGGTCTGCCTGCGGGGCCACAATCGTAGTAATGGCCTCCAGCTCTGGCTCTTCTTCTAGCACCTCAAGCAAGCTATCTGCCAAAGAATCGACCGGCAGCGCGCCGGATAGCTTATCAATCATGCCCAGCAAAGACGCAGGCTCATCGCGGCTTTGCGCAATATCATCCAGATAAAAACCAAGGCTAGATAAGCCCTCAGCCAAGAGCTCTAGCTCTTCTTGAGCGGGCAGCAATAATTCACTACGGACAAATTGCTCAATCCGCTTTTGGCATAGCTGCAATAACTCAACCGCCTGGTGCTTATCCAGCATTTGCAGTGCGCCTTGAATTTGACGCAGGCTAGGCTCCACTTTAACCAGTTCTGAATTGTGATCAGGATTACGGAACCATCCTTCCAACACATCTTCAACCATTTGCAAATTGCTACGCATTTCATGCGCTAGCTGCGCTTGCAAAAGACGCTCTTGCGCTTGGCGTGATACCGCATCTAAATGAGGTACTTCGCTATTTAAAGATGGATTTAACAAGCGCTGGCTCATTGCATCCACTTGCGCAGGGAAATCATCGGCCAAGAGTGGGTAAATGGCTAAGCCGTTATCGATCAACAATAGCGCTGTTGCCACTTCCAAAGCTTGGCCATCGCTAGGAGCAAGTCGATTTAAGCGGTGAATCGCCTGATGCAGCGCCTGCCATAAATCATCTAAACCAGGAATACTTAAAGGGGCAGAACGGACGGCCAAAGGCTCAAAATCGGCTAAAAAGGCGACCAGACGCTCGGATTGACCCGAACAAATTCGGCTCCACGTGTCTTTACATACCGCCAGATCTTCACGCAAACTGCGAGCCAGCTGCTTACGCAAAACAGCCGCTGGCGAGAGCAAATCAGCATCTTTACTTGGCAATAAACTCTCCAAGGCAAAGGCTTTACGCAGCCCAAGCGCCAAAGGGCTCGTCGTTTCTATGATTAATAAAGCATATAAAATATCGCGATACAGCCGCTCAGCCACCTTGCCAGAGCCATCACTTAAGCGGCGTAGCTGTAAATTGAGCCGCAAGATAAGCGTTTTAAAATCGATATCCGCCGATGCGCGGTGGCTGCTTAGGCCATCTAACAAGCCCGCAGCTGCCCACCAAAAATGCCGAGAAACAACATTGGGCTGCGTCGCGGCAATCTCTGCCAAACTTTTCGCCATAATGCTGGCGGCACCCACATCTTTGCTAATCCAATTTAGCAAGCCAGCCTCAAAACGTTGCCGACGCAAGCGAATAAAGCCGCTCATATCCGCAGCCGGTAAATTTTTTACCGGCAATCCTAAGGGCAGCACTAATTCGGATAATTGCGGGAAAAATAATTCAGCGCCGCTTTCCGTCGTTTGGCGTAAAGCCGCCATTTTCTTAAAACTAGACAACAATCTAAGTGGCTGATTAGGCGCTCCGGCAGAGAGCTGCTCTAAGTAATGGCTGGCTTCGGCAATCCCCCGCTGAATAACCTCTAGGGCATCAGCACTGAGCTCATCAAATACGAGCGCCTGCTCAATCTCTTCGCAAAAACGCGCCAAGCCAGTGAGCTCCACCATCTGCACAGCACCATGGGCTTGATGCAAAAAAGTACGAGCATGCTTAAGCAGTGCACTATCGTTGGTCTCGCCAAACTGAGCCAGCGCTTGCGCTGCTTTTTGTAATGTTTGCTCGATTTCGCTCTTGACCCAGACCAGAGAGCCCAGATCGAATTCGGTATGCGCGCTCATTTAAAGCCTATTTTTAAGTGACACTAATAATCATTGGTGAAGGCGGGTTTACAAGCCGCCCTATACGTATCAAGTTAAGCCAATGTCTGCAGGATGAAAACTTAGGGCGCAACCCGCCAAATTTAAGCATCAAAAAGCTAAAAATGGCAGGTTTCATCCGACCTAAGAAAAAACACACTCTATTGAAAAGTAGTATTTTTTTATGACAAATGTCTTAGCGATACATATAGGCAGATCTACCAACCCACCTACATACTTTTCAACTTAAAGCTTAAAGCCCGATGCCGAGTCTTTCAGCTCTTGCGCCAGAGCAGTCAACTGCCCCACCGCGGTTGCAGATTGCTTGGTACCTGCCGAGGTTTGCTCAGTAATCGCCAAAATGTCGCGCATTGAGGTATTAACCTTACTCGCCAGCAAGGTTTGATCTTCGGTTTCATGCGCAATCGATTCAATCAAACGTGCCAAATCACGCGAAACTTGCCCAATCTCGGTCAGCGCACGGCCAGCGGCATCTGATAGCTTGGCCCCTTCAACCACACCCTGTGTTGACACTTCCATCGCGGCAACCGCATCGTGGGTATCGGTTTGAATGGTTTTCACAATCGCACTAATCTGCTTGGTCGCCTCGCCGGAGCGCTCCGCCAAGCGTTGCACTTCTTCCGCAACAATCGAGAAGCCTCGGCCCGCTTCACCCGCCGCCGCCGCCTGAATCGCTGCATTCAACGCCAAAACGTTGGTCTGTTCGGTAATGTCAGAAATCAATTCAACAATTTCACTAATTTCTTGTGAGCTTTCACCCAAGCGTTTAATCCGTTTCGCAGTTTCTTGAATCTGCTCGCGAATCTCACCCATCCCCTTAATCTGATTCTGTACCGCTTCAGCACCTTTTTCAGCGGCCATCAGGGACGATTGCGCCACGTTGGCAGATTCAGCAGCATTGCTTGATACGCCTCGAATCGACGTAACCATCTGCTCAACCGTGCTATTGGTGTCTTTAATCTCAGTAGACTGACGTTCTGCAGCGGCTAGTAATTCATCCGAAATACCCTGTGCCTCTTGAGTGGCAGAGTTAACCTGGCCGGTGGCACGGTTAATTTTGGTAATCAGAGAGCGCAGCTCTTCAATGGTGTAGTTAATCGAATCGGCAATCGCACCGGTCAAATCTTCAGTTACCGAAGCACGCACGGTCAAATCACCGTCAGCCAAGTCGGCCATTTCATTCAGCAAGCGCAAAATAGCTTCCTGATTCTTTTTGTTTTCAGCTTCTAGCACTAGGCGACGACGTACCGCTTCTTGGTTAAATGTGCGTACCAGTAAAAACAGGGCCAGCAAAGAAACAACAATAAAAATCACTTGCAAAGCATTAATTAAAAAACCACCCACTCTATTTTCATAGGTATCGGCTAATTCACTGGTTTCTTTCAGTAGTTTTTCAGAATCTAGCACGATAGTTTGGTTGGCCAAACGCGAGCTCACCAAGGGCTGCATGTTTTTAGAGAAGGAAGTAACTACCACCTCAAAATCATGGAAGCGGGTACGAATGTCATTTAATTTGCTCGCCATTTGCGAGCTAGAAATCGCCCGAATAGGTAATTCTGGGTTTTTACCATCCAAAAATGCCGTCACGATTTCATTAAAGACCGATACATCTTTACCCAATAAAAACACCACTTCTGGGTTAATTAAATCACTACCCAAAACCGCATTAGCATTTTTAGCCATCCGTTGCGACAGCATGGATAGTTGGTGAGCATAATCCAACTCACGCATCGTGCCGCCATTCTCCCCAAGCATGGTGGAGAATTGCTGAGTGTTTTCCAGCAATGAGGCATCCGTACTATTAATCGAAGCCACCGATTGACCCAGCGTCACCAATGCTTTTTCTTGCTTAAGAATGGTATCTACTGTTGGCCGAGATTTGTTTGGTGCAAACGATTGCGCCCATGTTTGACGCACCGAATTAATAAGTTGATCAGGACTTCTTGCCAATAAATTAAAGAAAAAATCACCCGCCGATAATTGCGTTAAATTGCTATCGAACTTGCCATAGGCGTCTTTAAGGGTGGCAAACGCATCAGGCTTACCCTGTACCGCTTGCGTAGATGCACGCGCAATACGCTGTGAAAGCATCTGCATTTCAGTTGAAACCGCACGACGTTCGGCGTTAAAAGAAGAGCTTTGAAAAGCAACAAAGGCCGTAACAATAAACAAGGCCGCTGAAACTAACATCACAATCAGTAATAAAGCCATTTGCTGCCGTAGCGGCAATCCCCCAATCAAAGGAATGGGTTTATTTAGTTTTGAATCGTCGGCATCAGGCAAACTGATCCGGCCCATAATTGTTGATTTTGCAGGCTCATAATTTTCTGGAACAGGAGCTGCTTTTTTAAGTCCGGAAAAGAGGCGCTTTACGCCATCCAGATTTAGTGCCATTTTTTATTACTCCCGATCCCGTATATGTTTTTAATGAATGCTGCAAATGAACAATCTCTTGAAAAATAACGCTCATGCGTGATCGCTACTCGCTCGAATACTCTTTAAACATACAGTTTATCATCGATAAATGTACTTAAAGAGCGGCGATATTTTTCAAAGAATAATTATATTTGGCCTGTTTGCAAGAAAGCAGGCTGTGCAACTAAAGCTTTAATATCTAAACCACGCCAAGTAATGCCTGCGGCATCACGATAGGCATCCCCAACCCAACTCCCAGACTTTTCTAATGCAGGATCTGGCGTTAAATCTGCCAAATGCTTTAAACCTAACATCCGATCCACCAAAATAGCCGAGTGCAGTATATGCCGAGGATGCAAAAGCAATAATCGAGCTGCAGGCGTAGCAGATAAGCTGCCTGCGCCAATAAATGCGGCTAAATCACTGACGCTGACTAAATTACCTCGCAAATTTGCCACACCTTTAAACCATGCATGTACCAAAGGAACAGGCGATATAGTAGGTAAAGGCATCACTTCAGCAACATCAGATAAATCGAGCAGCCAATTCTCCCCGCCTATCTTCACACCCAAACGGGCATCTACTTGAGCGGTAGCTGCAACGCTTCTTAAACGTGCCATTACCCCTTCTTGATATTCACGCAGACTAATCCGTTTGGCCATTATTTTTCCGCTTAATAGGCAGGCATTTGAAAACGCAATAAGTTATTTAATTTACTTTTAAATAAAATAAATTACTTATTGCGTGATCGATTTAAAATTTTACAATGCTGCAATTTTAGCAAGCAACTCTTGAGAATCAACTGGTTTAACTACATATTCTACTGCACCTTGTCTACGTCCCCATACCATATCTGTTTCTTGGTTTTTAGACGTACACATAATAATTGGAATATGTTTTGTGGCTTCATCACGGCTAATGGTACGTGTTGCTTGAAAGCCATTCATGCCCGGCATCACTACATCCATTAAAATCAGGTCAGGCATAATTTCTTTGACCTTTGCCACTGCTTCTTCGCCTGATTCGGCAGTCAACACTTGAAAGCCATTTTTATTGAGCAATTCGCCCAAAAAGTGGCGCTCTGTTGGCGAATCGTCGACGATTAAAATTTTTCTAATACTCATTGATGTTTTACCCATAAATAAAATCAAGTACTAAGCTCGGTTAACCTTTGATTTATAGCACTGCTAAATGCAAGGTTAAGTAAGTTTGATATGTGCACCAACAGCCAGTAATAGGCTGTCTTTAGTAAAAGGCTTAGTCAAATACTCATCAGAGCCCACCATTCTGCCTCTGGCACGATCAAATAAACCATCTTTAGAGGACAACATAATAACGGGCGTCATTTTATAGCGTGGATTCTTTTTAATCAGCGAGCAAGTTTGGTAGCCATCTAGTCTTGGCATCATGACATCAACAAAAATCACATCAGGCAAGCGATCACTGATTTTAGCCAAGGCATCAAAGCCATCTTCGGCAAGAATAACCTCACACCCTGCTTGGCCAAGAAAAATTTCTGCACTTCTACGTATGGTATTGCTGTCATCAATCACCATGACTTTTATTCCGGCGAGCTTTGACATTGCATTCCTCTCCTGTTCTTTTATCGAAGCAGTATTGCGGATTACTCAACTCATTTCTGCAGCGAAAGATCATATACTCGCCACAGCACGAACACCACATTGTATCTACGGCGAGCAGCTACTGCACCGCAATATAAGACAATTCTAAAGGATTACTAAGCGAATAAGTCAAAGATAGGTGAAATAGAAAAAAGAAACCCCGGTCAGAGCATACATCGACCGGGGTTATATACGCTTTGGCACGTTGCCAAAGTACCCGCTCAGGGAGGAAAAAGCGGGAGGTGCAGGGGCGCACCTAAAGTCAAGATAGGACGTTGACATAGAACTGCAAGCTAGATCACTCCCCGTCTGTCGGTTCTGAATTTTCCTCGTCTATGTCATCATCTGCAGCAAGCATTTCTTCACGGTAATTCATGGCGTCAAACCAACCACCAACAACCTTTTCCGTGATATCCACACCTAACTTTTTAGAACTAGAAAAGAGCTGAACGGTAATCATCGCCTCATCAGCAAACTCCGCTTCTACCTTACGTAAAATCGCAATTTGTTCCTGACGATTCAGCTTATCGCACTTAGTTAAAATACAATGAATCGGCTTACCCGTCGGGCGAAACCAATTCAGCATCTGCCGATCTAAATCAGTAAGTGGGCGACGGGAGTCCATAATGAGCACAAGGCCGATTAAATTTGTCCGACGGACCAGATATTGACTAAGCAATCTTTCCCAGTGTTGCCTAACTGACACAGGTACTTCGGCATAGCCATAGCCAGGTAGATCCACAAGGCGGTTATTCGCATTACCAAATTGAAAATAGTTGATGTGTTGAGTACGGCCTGGTGTTTTAGAAACAAAGGCAAGCCGCGTATGGTTGGCCAGTGTATTAATAGCACTGGACTTGCCGGCGTTGGAACGACCGGCGAATGCAACTTCCATACCGTCAGCCGGAAGAGCCTTCAGGTCATTGACGGTTGTCAGGAATTGCAAGCCTTGAAAAAGCGACATTGGGTAACCACTGTGGTTTGTGAACAGGTCTTGTTATAGAATACCAGCATTTGAATGATCGTCGGCCGGTTCAGCTCGGCCACATTGCACTTTTGAGGATAATACTTATGCGCCGTGCGCCTGTTGCAGCAATCATTGCCACACTTTTGATGATGGCCCCGACCGCATTTGCCGCCGGCAGCACAAAAGCAGATCCGGCTAAAGGTAAAATACTGGTTGATCAAGTCTGTGCGGCCTGTCATGGCGTAGATGGCAATAGTGCGGCTTCTGCCAATCCTAGCCTTGCAGGCCAACATCCTGAATATATTGTAAAACAATTGACCGAATTTAAGGCCGGTAAGCGCAAAAATCCCGTAATGATGGGTATGGCAGCGCCTTTGTCCCCTGAAGACATGCAAAACATTGCCGCCTATTTCTCTACCCAACAAGCTAAGGATCGTGGCGCTTCTGATAAAGCGCTAATCGAAGCAGGTAAAAAGATCTATCGTGGTGGCGTAATGGCCAAGGGTGTTCCAGCCTGTATGGCCTGCCACGGCCCTTCTGGCGCTGGCATTCCAGGACAATATCCACGTATGGGTGGCCAACACTCAGCCTATGTGCTGACTCAGCTAAATGCTTTCCGCAGCGAAGATCCTAATGCCAGCCGTGCCAACAATCAGGTTATGCAAGATATTGCGAGCAGAATGTCTGACAACGAAATCAAAGCCGTGGCTGAGTACATCCAAGCTCTACATTGATTAGCTTAATTCGGCAGCACTTTGCTCTTTAGTGAGCACGCGCTGCCACTCCCTACTGGAACTTTTTCCGGTATCAGGGATCTCTCGTGCAAATGTCACAGCTTACATTCACCACTAGAGATCCCCAGACCAAGGGGCTTTTGCCCCTTTTTGACATCTTATGACACCCAAAACCTCCTTTTCTAAAGCACTATACGAGCTATTCTCGTCCATGCGCTTTGCCGTCAGCCTGCTAAGCATTCTGGCTATCGCCTCTATGATTGGCACCGTGCTCAAGCAAAACGAGCCTTATCCAAACTACAAAATTGAATTTGGTGAATTCTGGTTTCAAGTTTTCCATCCGCTCGGTCTATTCGACGTTTACCACAGCGTGTGGTTTTTGCTCATTTTGGTTTTTTTAGTGCTCTCTACCAGCCTGTGCATTTGGCGACAGTGGCCTGGAATATGGCGGGATGTACGTGGCTATCGTGAAAACGCCACACAGAATTCGCTACGTTTAATGTCGCACCACCACGAGCTTGATCGTGAGCTTGCGGCCGGGGAGGTGATCGATGCGCTAGCTAATCGCGGCTACCGTAGCCGAGTTAAAGAAGAAAATGGCCATGTGCTCATTGCCGCTAAGAAAGGCAGCTTTCAGCGCTTAGGCTATTTATTTGCCCATGCTGCGATTGTGGTAATTTGTGTGGGTGGCTTGCTAGACGGTAATGTACCCCTCAAGCTCACCGAGTTATTTGGTTTTAAAACACCAGAAACACGTGATTTACCCCAGAGTAAAGTACCCGCACAAAGCCGTTTACCCGAAGATAATTTATCTTTCCGTGGCAACGTCACCCTATCCGAGGGCACGGTAGGTGATGTGGTGTTTTTAAATGCAGGCCAAGGTTATTTTGTCCAAGACTTGCCCTTTGCTGTGAAGTTAAATAAATTTCATATCGAACATTACTCCACCGGCCAGCCCAAGTTGTTTGCCAGTGATATCGATTTGCTAGATAAGAAAACCGGCAAAGTACTTAAAAGAGCCAAAGTCGAAGTTAATAAACCATTAATTTACAATGGGGTAGCGGTTTATCAAGCCAGCTTTAGCGATGGCGGCTCCAAGCTCGATATGCAGCGCTGGGATTTAAACAGCAATACGGCACGGCCACTGATTGCCCGCTCACAAGCCACCCAAGCTATACAAATTAATGGCCAGCCTTATCAATTAGAAATGGGCGATTTTCGCGCGTTTAATATTGAAAATATGGGCAAGGTTGCCAATAACACTATGGCGGTGAGCAAGTTCGCCCAAGCCATGGCCTCCGCACAAGCGGTGCAAAGCGAGCACAATTTAAAAAATATCGGCCCGTCGATTCAATTTAAATTACGCGATAAAAATGGCCAAGCCACTGAGTACCTCAATTACTTTGCACCATTCTTTGAAAAAGGCGCGGGCTATGCCGTCACCGGCATGCGTACCGAAGTGGCAGCACCCTTTCAGTTTGTACGTATTCCACTGGATAAGGAGCTAGAAGCTAACACCTTTATGCGTTTACGTGCGGCCCTGCTGAATAAATCGCTCTACCCAGAAATTGCCCGCCGTACTGCCGCTAAAGCCTTCCAAAGTGGTGGTATTTCTAAGGCCGGCGAAGCGCAATTTAGTGATGTAACGAGCGGCGTATTGATGCGCTTTAGCGAAGGTGGCTTTCCCGCAATTGAAAGCTTCCTCGAGCAAAAAGTACCTAAAGATCAGCGCCAAACCGTAGCCCAAACCTATATCAAGATCTTGCAAGGTGCCGTTATTGACGTGATGGATGTGGCGCAAGAAAAAGCGGGGCTGGCGGTATTACCCATGGATGAAACGCAATATCGCTTTTTGATGGATAGTTTAGTGGCGGTGAGCAGCTTATTTGAATATGGCCCACCGGTATGGTTAGCCGCCAATAGCTTTGAAGAAGTCAAAGCCAGCGGCTTTCAAATTACCCGCGCTCCTGGGCAAAACATTGTCTATTTTGGCTCGCTATTATTGGTAATCGGCATTTTCTGCATGTTTTATATTCGTGAAAATCGCGTTTGGGTTCGCCTTGCTGGTGGAAAAACCCTGATCGCGATGAGTAGCAATCGCAAAAACTCCGATCTAGATCGAGAATTTGCCGAGCTCAGCTCGGATTTGGCCGAAGGAAAAACCCCATGAGTTTCACTATCTCCAAACGCCGTGTATCGCTATTTGACATGCTGTTTGCCTTTGTCATTATTGCTGGCGGCCTGTTTGCGTATAAGCGCTACGCCAATTTTATGGATTATTACGAAGAAGGCATCTTGCTTGGGGCCATAGCAGCCATTGTGTGGTTTGGCCGCTTTTGGCCTGCCATGCGCATCTTTCTGCCTATCAGTGCCCTCTTTGCCCTTGCGGGGATATCGCTCTACCAAGGCAACCTTGCCAATGGGCAAAGCGTATTCTGGCTGAAATATATTTTATCCAGCCAATCGGCAGTAATGTGGATGTGCGTGCTTTATCTACTCGCCACCTTAATGTATTGGTTGGGTATGTTGCGCCGCTCCAACACCGCTTTAGACATCGCCAGCAACCTCACTTGGGCGGCCGCTTCAGCCGCCTTGGTGTCTAAACTGGTGCGCTGGTACGAAAGCTATTTGATTGGGGCAGACGTGGGGCATATCCCCGTTTCTAATCTTTACGAAGTATTTATTCTGTTTTGCATGATCACCACTTTGATGTATTTGTATTACGAACAGAAATTTCAAAATCAGGGTAAAGCCAAAACCATGGGCGCATTTGTGCTGCCTATTATCATGGCGGCGGTGGGCTTTATTCTTTGGTATAGCGTGGATCGCCAAGCCCACGAGATTCAACCATTGATTCCCGCTCTGCAATCTTGGTGGATGAAGATTCACGTACCGGCTAATTTTGTTGGCTACGGTGCTTTTGCCCTGTCTGCAGGGCTTGCAGCGGCTCAGCTGCTAGTTTCCAAAGGCATTTTAGCCAGCCGCCTACCTAGCTACGAAACGTTGGGTGAGGTGATGTATAAGGCCATCTCTATCGGCTTTTTATTCTTTACGATTGCCACCATTCTAGGCGCAATGTGGGCAGCCGAAGCGTGGGGCGGCTACTGGAGCTGGGACCCAAAAGAAACTTGGGCACTCATCGTGTGGCTCAATTACGCTTCATGGCTGCATATGCGTTTAGTAAAAGGCTGGCGAGGAAATGTATTAGCTTGGTGGGCCCTAATTGGCCTGTTTGTTACTAGCTTCGCCTTTATTGGCGTGAATATGTTTTTATCTGGTTTACATTCCTACGGCGGCCTTTAATAAGCCACTCTTACCTAATAATAATCGCCTCTATATGGGGCGATTTTTTTGCTTAAACTTTAAGCCCAATCCTCTTTCTAAGCCACCGTTACAATTTAATGTCAGATAAATTAACTTTAAGTAAACATTTAATATTTTAATGTTGGCTTATATAGGGTCTTGGAGTAATCTCATCCAACACAACTCTATTTGGTCATCATCAATGGATCAGCAGTGCTACCGTAAAACGGCCAAAGGCAATAAGGAAATCGACGAGCGTAGTGGTTTGCTTTCTTCCACGGCACGTCGCCTGCTGATTATGCTTGATGGCAAAAGAACACGCAGTGAATTGCTTAAAGCCATGAGCTTAGATGAACTAGAAGAAGGCTTGGCTCGGCTAGAGCTACTAAAAATGGTCGAAGAAGTAAGTGCCCTTAACCAAATTGGCCTTGAAGGGATTGATAAGCAAGCCTTAGCGCAAGTATACAAAATGATGTTTATGAGTAATCAGCAGTATTTGGCAGGCAAGCTCGATCGCTTTTTAGAACAAGACTTTGCTCTTATTCAAAATAGAGCGGGGCTAGAAACAGTATTAGAACATTGGCACAAACTATTATGTGATGCTGGCCATGAAGTAACGGCTTATGCTTACTTAAAACAAATTAAATCGGCTTTAGGGTGGAATAAAAAAGTCCCATCGCTATAACAATGGGACTTTTTAAAAAGACTTTAATTAACTCATCAAGCCTCAAATAAAGCACAAAACTTAGCCTAACACTACCAAACACCACATCAGGGCTAAATTCAATAAACAAACCAATTGCGCTGCGCTGCCTAAATCTTTAGCACGTTTAGCAAGTACATGCCGCTCTAGCGAGGTGTGGTCAACTGCCGCTTCAATCGCTGAATTCAGCAATTCCACAATCATGGTGGCAAAGTGGCTGGCAATCAAAATTGCACGCCCCCAATGGGGCAAGCCTGGAATAAAAAAAGCGCAGGCAATCCCTATGCATGCCAATAAACTGACTTGGCGAAAAGCCGCTTCATTTAACCAACCGGCCTTTAAGCCGTCTAAAGAATAGCCCAGTGCGTTCAAAACACGGGCAACTCCTGTTTTTCCTTTAAATGGACTTTCTAGCACGCGGATGCTCCATCAATGCCAATTGGCGTTACTTCAAAAATTTCTTGGTAAGCTGCATACTGCATCAACATCATGACAGGCAGCACAATCAATAAGCCCAGCAATAAAGTAAATGCTGAGAAAACACACAGAACGATTGTAATCAAACCACTGACTAAAAACGCCTGCCAATTACGGCAAACGCCGGTAAAAGACAATTTCATCGCCTCTAGCGGCGTATATCCTTCAAACAAAACCAGAGCCGGAGCAAACCAAACGGCACAAATCATCGGCGTCATCAAAATTAAATTAAGTGAAGTATGCAAATACAATGATTTCATTTGTTCGGGTGTAGGCAAAGTTCCTGGAGTGATATCTGCCAAGCTGCCTTGATTACCAAATAAACTCAGCAATACCGTAACCAGCAGAACGGCGAGCACATTAATAAAACCAATCCGCAGCAATGGTTTTACCTCAGACTTAAAAGCGGCAAATAAATCCAATGGGCCCACTTTATTTCCTATATCGCATTGCTTAGCGGCTAAGAATAGACCCGCAGAAAGAACCGGCGAAACTAGGGTATAGGCTATAGCGGCCACTGCAGGCAGCACGCTGGCCAGCAAAGCTAACACTAGAAATTGCAGCGCCAGCACAATCCACATGCCTGGTTGGCGACGAAATAGCTTGAATCCCTGCACATACCACTGCCAGCCTCGCCCAGCCTTTAGACGACGCGGTTCTGGCAATAAATCGATTACAGTGTCTTTATCCATTATTTTTTGTCCACTCGGACTCCGGCAAGGCCTGAAGGATACGTGAACCGGCTTCAAAGTTAAACCAAACAAAATCCATTTCAGGGTTGAATCGGTAATTAGATACGCAAAAAAAACGGCCACATGGATCATCTCCAGTGGCCGTTTGATATGGCTAGGTATTTAAGCTGCTACACACTTTAAAGCATGGCGAGCAATCATCAGCTCTTCATTGGTTGGGATAATGTAAACAGGGATACGGCTGCTTGGCAGCGAGATGCAACGCGGCTCACCAGAGCGCTTAGCGTTTTCTACCTCATCCAGCTCCACACCCATCCAGCGCAATTCATTACACACGGTAGCACGGGCAATATCGTCGTTTTCACCAATACCTGCAGTAAACACCAGCGCATCAAAGCCTTGCATCGCAGCCGCCAAAGAAGCCGCTTCACGTACTACACGGTGAGCAAAGTAATCGACTGCAAATTTTGCATGTGGGTCTTTGCTAGCGTGTAGATCACGCATATCGCTAGAAATACCCGACATGCCCAATAAGCCCGATTTTTTGTACATCAGCTCTTCAATTTGCGCCACATCCATTTTTAGATGGCTCATAAAGTGCAGAACCAGCGCTGGATCGATCGTACCGCAACGTGTGCCCATAGGCAGGCCTTCTAAGGCCGTGAAGCCCATGGTGGTCGCTTGGCATACGCAGTTAAGCAAAGCCGCCATCGACGAGCCATTGCCCAAATGAGCCACTACAGTGCGCCCTGCCGCTGCCTTGGCATCAATGGTAGGTAATACGCTGGCGATATATTCATAAGACAGGCCATGGAAGCCATAGCGGCGAATACCATGCTGCTCGCTAAATTCATATGGCAGCGCGTATTGCTGCTCAAGCTCAGGCTGGGTGCGATGGAAAGCGGTATCAAAACACGCTACTTGTGGCACATCCGGCAATAGTTGGGCCAAAACACGCATCGGCATAATATTGTGCGGTGCATGCAAAGGAGCCAAAGGCACGGTCTCATCCAAGCCTTTTAATACCTCTTCTGTGATGCGTACTGGATGGCAGAAATTTAAACCACCGTGCACCACGCGATGGCCAATCGCCGCAATATGGCGGCCATTAATATGGCTATTTAACCAAGCCAACATATGGCGCAATGCAGAATCATGATTTTTAGGCATATCGGCTGGCATAGATTCAGACACCAGCTTGTTATCAGCTGCATCTTTGGCTACAAACTTTGGATCAACATAGATCCCATCAGCCAGGCCTTTAAAGAGCAAAACAGGGTCAGCTGCGCCGGTTTCAAACAGGGAAAACTTGATGCTGGACGAACCGGCATTGATAACTAGAACCAACTCACTCATAAACTACTCCTTAAGTATTGCACTGGCCGTGATAGGCATCGCCTTAGCACTAGCTTGTATCGATAGATCAGAACAATCACCTAGCCTAGCAAACTTCAAGGCAGGTAGATCACCGTTTCTTCCCTGAGCTTACACATGCGAAAAAAGGGCCATGCTTGCTACGCCCCAATAACTTTTGTGGTTTTCGTGAACTACTTCATTTTGCTGAGCATCACTTAGCTGCTGAGGTAATATCCGTATAACAATTGCCCTGTAGGGGCGAATGTTAAAAACAGCGATGCTGCACCGCAACGGAATAATTACTGCTGCATATTTTAAGCAACACCAAATCACCCCGTATTGGCCAAAATCAAGCTAAATCATCCCAAAATAGGTGCATATTCACCATGACGGCATTTACCACGCACCTGATTTGCGTACCCGAACTAGACAATACAGCCAGCGTAACAGCCTTACATATCTTGCCTGGCCAGCATGTCCAAATAAATACGCCACTACTTACTTTGAAATGTGGAGGTGAATTAGTAGAAATCTGCGCTCCAGAAACAGGCTGGGTTTCTCATATGATGGTGACGCTAACAGAAACGGTAGCCTGTGGTGATTTGCTCTTGCAAATGGAAATCGAAGAAGTACCCGTGCAAATGTTTGGCACAGAAGAGTTATCTTTTGCCAGCGCTTGCCAACTTGATTGGCCCGCGGCCCCTCTACTCAGCGTCAGCCCATTGGCGGCCCAACTTGCCGCCAAATTAGGCGTTGATCTAAGTACAGTGACTCCGCAGGGGCCATCGATTGAAATTGCCGATGTAGAAGCCCATGTGCGCTCGATCATGCTGCAATGGTTAGATGCTAGGTGCAACTCTTAATGAGTTGAAGCAATCTACATCCATTGCATGGCATGCTTTAAGCACTCTGTATCTTTTATTTTTCCTGTAATTTTTCCATAATTTCTGTAGGGTTTTGGCTTGCAGCTAGCACTGCGCGAACTACATTAAACGCGGAAGCTGCCTCTGTAGGGTGCTTACCATACGACACCACACTGGCATGCTTCCAACCCGCGGAGAGCAAAGCATTACGCTTGAAATTAGTGCCCTCAATCCCCCCTCCTCCTAATTGCATCAGCGCTTGCTCAATCAAGACATGGGGCAGTGGGGTGCGAGAAATAATATTAAAATGATCTGGAATAACTTCATCAAATTGCATGGACTTGCTCCTTATTAGCTAATCCCTTGGTTTAAATCAGTACCGTAAAAGATCTTATTCAAGCCAGCCGATTTTCAATATTAGTAAAGAGTCTCACCAAATCCAGCAATTCCATGCCCTACGGTCAGGAAAGATAAGCCACAGCAACTCAACAAATGGTTTTTATCGCGTTTTCAATGCACTAGCAGATGTTATGCAATGCATAAAAACAGCAGCCACAAGCCATAAGAAAACCTCAGCAGGGGCAGCGGCTTGCTGCGCCCTTACATAAGCAAGCTCTTGACTTTAAATGCAAAAACGCCTCGATCAACGAGGCGTTTTAAAGGGCTAAACCATCAAGCTATTAAATATGCACCTTGGCAATTGCACGGCGATCAACCACCGCCTTAGCCAAATCGATCAGCATGGTTTCGGTTTGATCCCAACTAATGCAACCATCGGTAATCGATTGCCCATAGGTCAGCGGAGTGCCTTCCACATGATCTTGGCGACCACCCACAATATGACTTTCAACCATCACACCAAAAATCGCATTATTACCGCGGGCTAATTGAGCACACACATCGGCCGATACATTCACTTGGCGGCGGTAATCTTTGCTGCTATTGGCGTGGCTAAAATCAACCATGATTTTTTGTGGCAAACCCGCTTTAGCTAAATCTGCCGCCGCAGCTTGTACATGATTGGTATCAAAATTAGGCTCTTTGCCGCCACGCAAAATAATATGGCAATCAGGATTGCCAGCCGTAGCCACAATCGCCGAATGGCCCATTTTGGTCACAGACAAAAAGTGGTGAGATTGGCTAGATGCGCGAATCGCATCAAGAGCAATTTTTAAATTGCCATCGGTACCGTTTTTAAAGCCAACTGGACAAGATAAGCCTGAAGCTAATTCACGGTGCACTTGTGATTCTGTAGTACGCGCGCCAATTGCACCCCAGCTCATTAGATCCGCCATATATTGTGGCGTAATCATGTCTAGGAATTCACCGGCGGTTGGCATGCCTTCATTGTTTAAATCAACCAGCAATTTACGTGCAATACGTAAGCCATCATTGATGTTGAAGCTGCCATTTAGGTAAGGATCATTAATTAGACCTTTCCAACCTACCGTAGTACGTGGCTTTTCAAAGTAAACCCGCATCACAATTTCAAGATCGTTTTTGTGCAACTCGCGCAACACTTTTAACTTAGCGCCATATTCATGGGCAGCCGTTGTATCGTGAATCGAGCAGGGGCCAATCACCACTAACAGGCGATCATCCGAGCCTTGCAGGATGCGTTGAATCGCTTGACGAGTTTCAAATACCGTAACGGAAGCCACTTCACTGACTGGAAATTTTTCCATCACCGCAATAGGGGGGAGTAGTTCTTTTATTTCACGAATACGGACGTCATCTGTTTGGTATTGCATATGCTTCCCCTGTCGCATTGCCGTCTACACTGCGGCAAGTTTTGAGTTTCTATGTGGAGGGAAGAGATTAGCGTCTATCGACAGTCGGCGCAAATGCCTTTAACTGTGATTTCCACCGTACGTGCCATGAATTGCGCAGGTAAGCTTACAGGTAAATCGCTGCTAACATTTTCTAAACAGAAAAAACGCCCACATTCTTCACACTGAAAATGCGCATGATGGTGTGGAGCAGGTGCAACAGAAAAGCGCCAAACTCGATCATCCCCAGATAGCTTATGCGCCAAATGTTGTTCATTTAGCCAATCAAGCACCCGATAAACGGTGACACGATCAATGGCAGGCTGCAGCGCAGCCAAGACATCTAAATGCGATAGCGGCCGCTGTGCATCCAGTAAGGCCGCCAGCACCCGCACCCGTGCTGGCGTTGTGCGGGCACGGGTCTGGGCGACTAAATCTCGCGCTTTAGCGATTGTCTCAGCGCTATTACTCATCAAAACAGCACATTAATCTGCGTACTGTTTTTTCATACGTTCACGACGCTCTTGCGCTTCCAATGACATGGAGGCGGTAGGGCGCGCCACTAAACGCGGCAAGCCAATAGGCTCACCCGTGTCTTCGCAGTAACCGTAGTTACCCTCGTCTAGCTTACGCAAAGTGGAGTCGATCTTCATCAACAGCTTACGCTCACGATCTCGCGTGCGCAGCTCTAATGCGTACTCTTCTTCCAAAGTGGCGCGATCCGCTGGATCTGGCGTGGCTTCTTGTTCTTGCAAGTGTTGGCTGGTCTGATTGGCATTCGCCAAAAGCTCTGCTTTCATTTGCAGAAGCTTAGCCCGGAAAAACTCGAGGTGATCCGGGTTCATGTAATCATCTTCTGAACCGTTCCAGCTAATGATTTCTTGTTCCGTGAGTTTGGCCATGGTGGTTCTCCCTTTCTGCAAATGGGGGCGGGGCGTGTGTGCTGCTGCGTTGTTTCATCATATTGAAACAAATACTAGACAGAACATAAACTTACGAGCATACACCCCACCAAATGGGGAGGCAGCATAATCAAGTCGCAGCCGCAATGCAATAACTCGTTTTGCCATACGGGCGGTATGGTATTAATGAGACAACACCCAATGGATAATAATTTTTAAATCTTTCTCTTCAATTTGCTGTGCTGGCATAGGAATTTTTCCCCATTTTCCGCCTGGCAAACCTGCACGTACTTCTTTCATTAACATCTCTTCTGCATCTTTTTGTCCGCGATATTTTGTCGCAACATCCTTATAAGATGGACCTACAATTTTACTATCAATTGCATGGCATCCCAAGCAATTGTATTTAGCAGCGACCTTGGCGCCATCTTCGGCCCAAACTAAAGGTGTACAGACCAGTAATAGCGGTAAAAAATACTTAATCATTATTTATTTATCCTTACAGGTAGATGAATGAACTATTTTAGCAGCAAGTGAGTATCCAGCGCTGTGCTACACTCCCGCGATTAAAAATCTTAAGTATGTACGGGCTAAAAATGGATAGAGCGCAACGTTTTATGGCTCTGGGCGTCATGTTATCGATACTGGCCCATGCCGTTCCAATTTTTGGCATGAAGTTTGTAATGCCCGACCCTAAAACACTCTTTTCTGCACAGCCACTTGAAGTGGTATTAGTTAATCAGCGCACTCTACAAGATGCGCTTAAAGCCGATGCACTTGCCCAAGCCAACCTTAATGGTGGTGGCAATACCGATGTGGCCAATCAGCACGTTAAATCGCCTTTACCTGCCAATGATAATTTGCCATCTAAAGAAGTGGAACGAGTTAAAGAGCAACAAAAGAAACTTGAAGCTGACGCAGAAAAACTCATGCTGCAGCTCAAAGCCGACACCCATATTGCACAAGACCTAGGCAAAAGCACGCAAGTGGCGGATACCGGCCAAGATAGCGAGCAATTAAAACAACAAGCGCGTGAAATTGCCGGTTTAGCGGCACAAATCAGCAAGCAAACCAGTGCTTATCAAAGCCGGCCTCGTATGGCCTTTATTGGTGCAAGGGCGCGTGAATATCGTTTTGCCCGCTATGTTGAAGATTGGCGGATGAAAATGGAGCGTGTCGGTGCGCTCACCTACCCGCTAGATGGGCAAGGCAATAAAATGTATGGCCGTTTATTGGTTTCAGTAGAAATTGATGCCAATGGCAATGTGCGTAAAGCAGAAATCAGCAAGTCTTCGGGAAATAAGGAGCTGGATGCTGCCGCATTACGCATCGTAAAAATGGCCGCGCCCTTTGGTAAGTTTCCTGATGAGATTCGTAAAGACACCGATGTCATTAGCATCAGCCGCACTTGGACCTTTGCCAAGGGCGATACCGTTTTAGGCAACGATTAATGCGTATTCTAGGAATTGACCCCGGTTCTAGAGTAACCGGCTTTGGTGTGATTGATGTCGATGGGCAAAACCGAACGTATGTCGCTTCAGGCTGTATTCGCACCCCTGGCGGGGAATTAGCCGCCCGCATCAAATCTATTTTGCGTGGCATTGCAGAGGTGGTTGAAACCTATAAGCCTGATATTGCTGCGGTTGAAATTGTGTTTGTAAACGTCAACCCACAATCCACATTAATGCTAGGCCAGGCGCGGGGCGCGGCGATGTCGGCGCTAGTATTGGCTGATTTGCCTATCGGCGAATATACCGCGCTGCAAGTCAAACAAGCCGTGGTAGGTAATGGCCACGCCGATAAAGAGCAAGTCAGCCAAATGGTGCAACGCATGCTACGTCTAAACGGTGCACCGCAATCTGACGCTGCCGACGCGCTTGCCGTTGCCCTCACCCACGCCCAGCACGATAGCGGCGCGATGAAGCAACTCGCCAGCTTAGGCCTCACTATTAAACGTGGGCGGCTAGCTTAATTATTAACAAATGTAGGGGTGCTGCTTGCTGCGCCTAGGCTGAAATGGGTGCTGCTTGCCGCGCCCCTGCAGCGTTTAAGATTGCCAAGCGCTTTGAACCTTTACGCGGCAAGATGGCAGTTGGGCATTAAAGCGGGATAAGAAATCAGGCTCTTCTTTTAATAAATGATGCGAAAAATACACGCCTAACGGTTTATCTTCTTGTAATTCAGAGCGTACTTTTTGCTCTACATGGGCCAAATGAATCGCCTCATTCATGGCCAAATCACTAGCCAGCACCGCATCCACTCGGCCAGCAAGCAGCATTTTTAATAGCTGATCATGTGCTGGCGGCGTGGCATAAATGCGATAACCAGCATTTTTTAACCACGTCAGCATATTGGAACCAAAATAAGCCCCTACCGTTGCAGAAAGGCGAAATTCCTCGCTCAAAGGTTTGGCCAAGCTTTCGGAGCGAAAATACCAACGCCACTGCTGTGGAGCAATCATTTGCGAAAGCGTCGCGTAGCGATCTCGCTCACTATTTTGTGAAGCAGAGAAAAACCCATCCGCCTCGCCTAATTCAACGAGGTTTTGTGCGCGCTTCCAAGGCACAAACTTGATATCCACAGAGCGCTGTAACTTAATCATTACACAGCGTACCGTCTCCAAAGCAATTCCGCTCTGGCGGCCATCCATTTGCTGATTGCTATAGGGTAATTGTTGCTGCGTCAGCAATCGAACAGGCGCTGCATGGACTTGCAGCATACAGACCCAGCAAAAAATACCTAACGTCCAATTCGTCAAGCTAATCTCAGGCATTTATACTCCCCGCTTTCCTTTAGAGATGCACATCATGATCGGACGCCTTTCCGGAACCCTGATCGAAAAACAGCCCCCACAAATTGTGATTGAAACCAATGGCGTGGGCTACGAAGTAGATGTGCCAATGAGCACGTTTTATGTGCTGCCCCACCTAGGGCAGCCAGTAGGCTTATTTATTCACATGGTTGTTCGTGAAGATGCACAACTTTTATATGGCTTTGCCACCAAACCAGAACGCGATACGTTCCGCTCACTCATTAAAGTAAGCGGTATTGGCGCAAAAATTGCGCTGGCTATTTTATCTGGTATGAATGCAGACGAGCTGGCACAAGCCATTGCCGCAGAAGACCTTGTTCGCCTTTCTAAAGTGCCTGGAATTGGTAAAAAAACCGCAGAAAGATTGGTGCTCGAGCTACGAGGTAAGCTAAACAACCTACCTATTATGACTGCTGTAAGCGATAAAAGCGCACTGTTTCAAACGCCTGCATCAAATAAAGATGATGTGCACCATGCATTAATTGCCTTAGGTTATAGCGAACGCGAAGCCAGTAGCGCGGTCAAAGAGCTCGCGACGGATGTTGATGTGTCTGATGGCATTCGACGTGCCCTTAAACAACTGGTTAAAATTTAAATGCGAACACTGGCTATCACCGCCCTTGCCGGCACCCTTATTTTTATTATTCTGGCCGCAGCTTTAGGCACTCCGCAGCTCAATGCATTCGATGATGCTATCGGCAACGCGCTTTACGGTGGCCCTCAGGCCTTCATTACGGCAAGCAAAGTGTTAGCTTGGTTTGGCAGCGCATTTGGATCCCTGCTACTGGCAGCGGCCATTAGTGGCTGCATCTGGAATAAAACCCGCCAGCGCTGGGATGCAATCGGCCTACCCTTGGCTATTTTGAGCGGCTGGGTACTGAATGCCCTGCTCAAATTTACCATTCTGCGCCCAAGGCCTAGCCTAGAATTCTTAGCCTCCGCCCACGGCCCATCGTTTCCCAGTGGCCACGCCATGAGCGCTTGGATCATGTCTTTTGTGTTAGCCATCATCGCCACTCACTACCGCCCCCAGCAACGTAGCCTTTGGTTTAGCCTCGCCTTTTGTGCCGCGATATTGGGCGGCTTGGCTAGGCTAGTGCTGGGTGTACACCATTTCTCCGATATCATTGCAGGCTTTAGTGTTGCCAGCGTTGTAGTGCTGGCTTATTGCTACGCCACAAGCCGCTTTACCCGACTGGATTGCCTGCCATGATCGAAACTGATGCGCTCTCTTCTGCGCCTGCTGATCGCTTGATCAGCAGCAAAAAAATGTCGTCTCAAGAAGAAAAACAAGAACACGCGCTGCGGCCTAAATTACTTGACGAATACGTGGGCCAAGCCAAGGCGCGTGGGCAATTAGAAATTTTTATTGAAGCCGCAAAAAAACGCGGTGAAGCGCTCGATCACGTTTTACTATTTGGCCCGCCGGGCCTTGGCAAAACCACGCTGGCGCATATTATCTCCCGCGAGTTGGGGGTAAATCTGCGCCAAACCTCCGGCCCTGTACTGGAGCGGGCGGGTGATTTAGCGGCAATTTTGACGAATCTAGAGCCACACGATGTATTGTTTATCGATGAAATCCACCGTCTAAGCCCCGTAGTAGAAGAAATTCTCTACCCAGCGCTAGAAGATTTTCAGCTCGATTTAATGATAGGTGAAGGCCCCGCTGCTCGATCGGTAAAGCTCGACCTACCGCCATTTACCTTGATTGGTGCCACCACCCGCGCAGGCATGCTAACCAATCCGCTACGCGATCGATTTGGCATTGTGGCAAGGCTAGAGTTTTACACTCCAGAAGAACTAACCCGCATCACGACACGTTCGGCACAATTACTCAAGGTGAATATCGCACCTGACGGTGCCTTCGAAATTGCGCGAAGATCACGGGGTACGCCGCGTATTGCCAACCGCCTGTTACGCCGCGTCAGGGATTACGCCGAAGTGCGGGCGGACGGCCATGTCACCCGTGAAGTAGCGGATGCAGCGCTATCAATGCTCGATGTCGATCACGCTGGGCTAGATGTCATGGATAGGAAGCTTTTATCTGCCATCCTAGAGAAATTTGCGGGTGGCCCAGTAGGGCTAGACAACGTAGCGGCAGCAATTGGCGAATCAAGCGATACTATTGAAGACGTGATTGAACCGTACTTGATCCAACAAGGCTTTTTACAAAGAACACCACGCGGCAGGATTGCTACACTGTCTGCATACGAGCATTTTGGCTTTACACCCAAAGACTGACATAAAAATAACTGTAAAAGACACTACGGCGGGCTGAGCAGCCTACCGGACTCAAGCAGACTTACCCCGATAAAGGATGATCCAAAGTGGACGTTGCTGCAGCAAATCAAGATTTATCAATTATCACCTTAGTCTTACACGCCAGCCCTGTAGTACAAGCGGTGATGGGGCTGCTGCTGATCATGTCATTTATGTCTTGGTGGTATATTTTCAGCAAGCATTTCTCCATTTCTCACGCCAGAAAACAAACCGAAGATTTTGAAAATCGTTTCTGGAATGGCGCAGACCTTGCCACACTCTACGATCAAGTACGCCGTGGCCAAACGCTAGGCATGGAGAAAATCTTTCAAGCAGGCTTTGGCGAATTCTTAAAACTACGCCAACGTGCCGGTGAGCGCGGCAATATGGAATTATCTGACGTCATGGAAGGCAGCCGCCGCGCCATGCGTGCCGCCTGCCAGCGTGAACTAGATGAGCTAGACGCGCACACCGCGTTTTTAGCCACAGTTGGCTCCATCAGCCCCTATATCGGCCTATTTGGTACGGTGTGGGGCATTATGAATGCCTTTACCGGCCTTGCTAACGTGGGCCAAGCCACCTTAGCCACCGTTGCTCCCGGCATTGCCGAAGCGCTAGTAGCTACCGCGATTGGTCTATTTGCAGCCATTCCTGCCGTGGTGGCCTATAACCGCTTTGCCAATGACGTAGACAAACTAGCCAACCGCTTTGATACCTTTATCGAAGAGTTTTCTAATATCTTGCAACGTCAGGTGAAATAATGGCTCGCCGCGCACGCAGGATTAAAAACGAGATCAATGTTGTTCCCTATATCGACGTGATGCTGGTTTTGCTGGTGATCTTTATGGTGGCCACGCCCATGATGCAGCAAGGCGTGGTGAATCTGCCCACCGTTGGCAAATCTGATCAAGAAGTAAATGTAGCCCCGCTGCGCGTGGAAATTGATGCCGCTGGTGCAATCAAGCTGCACGATAAAGAAGAAAGCAGCGATCTAGCCGATCTAAAAGCGCTCGTCGCCAGCGTGCAGGCCAAACAAGCCATCACTCCCAATCGCCCCGTAGTGATTGCTGCAGATAAATCCATCCGTTACGAGCAGGTGATGAATGCGATGGACGCATTAAAACAGGCCAATATTGCCCGAGTTGGCCTGCTCGTTCAGCCGAAGTGATATGAGACAAACCGTATATCGCAATGAGCATCGCAAGCTAGCCTTTGTGCTGGCGGCGGCTATGCACCTGCTGCTGCTGCTCGGCTTATTGCTCTCCATGAATTGGCAAACTAAAAAGCAAGAACCCGTTGTGGTTGAGCTATGGGGTGGCCCGCCAGCAACCCGCCAGCAAACAACACCTGCAGTAGAAACGCCTCCACCCAAAACACCTAAGCAGGAGCATAAGCCAGAGCCAAAACCTGAGCCTTTGCCTGAGAAACCTGCTGAGATTGCCATTGCAAAAGTAAAACCAACGCTGGCACCACGGCCAACACCGACACCAACCCCTAAACCAACGGCTGCGCCTAAGGCCACGCCAGTGCCGACGCCTATACCTACTCTGCCGCCTAAAGTCAGTGTAAAACCAACGGCTGCGCCTGTTGCGAAACCCACTACGGCCCCCAATCCGAAAGCAAAGAATAACAAATCGGAAATGAATTCTATTTTATCAGTCGACAGTTTATTAGAGCCAAGCAAACCAGGAGCCAAACCTGGCGGCAAAGGCAACAACCCTAATTCAACCGTCAATACTGGCCCAGGCTCGGGTAGCGGGAATAGCTCAATTGCCAAGAAAGGGCTCGCCGACTATCGCAGTAAAGTGTCGCAACTGATTCGATCCAAATTGGTCTACGCCAATCCTAAGGGCAACCCATCGGCAGAGTTCAAAATCAATCTGCTGCCCAACGGCGAGATTCAAGAAGTGACGCTACTGAAATCGAGCGGCGAGACAATGTACGACGAAGCCGCAAAACGCGCCATTTTGGCCTTACAACGGATGCCTCCCCTGCCTGATGGACAGGCATTTAGTGGTGATATGCGCAATATGACAATTATGTTCCGTTTGAATGATTAGAACCCAATCTCTCAAAAAAATACGGCAAGCCGCCTTCGGCACAGCGCCCCGTTAACCGAATGCAATAGCCATTCATGGAGAACACCAATAATGCTTTGGCGTAAACTTTTTAAGCTACTAACCGCAAGCTTGCTACTAAGCAGTGTGGCTCATGCGGATATGACCATTGATGTAGTTGGCGTAGGCGCATCGCAATACCCTATCGCCATCGCCCCATTTCAAAATGAAAACCAACAAAAACAAGCGCTCACGCCGGTTATTAACGATGACTTAACGCGTAGCGGGCTGTTTAAAGTGATTGGTGCAGGCGATCTATCGCCCGTGCCATTTGCACCAGAGCAAGTCAATTACACAACGGCTCTGGCAAAAGGTGCACAAACCATGGCCATCGGCCGAGTCACGCCTGATGCGGGTGGCTTTAAGGTGCAATTTTGGCTCATTGATTTGGCGAGCAAAAAACCACTGATTAGCTGGGAGCGCAAAGCCACAGCTGGGCAAATGCGCCGAGTAGCGCATCAAATTGCCGACCTAATTTATCAGCAAATCACTGGCCAGCCTGGTGCGTTTAATTCACGGATCGCCTATGTGCTTAAACAAGGCGCACGCTTTGAGCTACAGGTATCTGATGCTGACGGCTTTGGCTCGCAAGCCATCTTAGTTTCCAAACAACCCATCATGTCGCCAAAATGGTCTCCAGATGGTGGCAAATTGGCCTATGTTTCTTTTGAAGATCAAAAACCCGTGGTATATGTGCACGAGTTGGCTTCCGGACGACGCTGGAAAGCCGCTGGTTTTAAGGGCAGCAACTACGCTCCAGCGTGGTCGCCCAATGGCCGTGAGTTAGCGGTAGTGCTCACCCAAAGTGGCAGTTCACAAATTTACCTCGTTAACACCGATGGTAGCGATTTACGCCAACTTAGCCGAGGCGGTGAAATCAATACCGAACCTGCGTTTTCACCTGATGGCCGCTTTATTTACTTCACCTCTGATCGCGGTGGCAGCCCACAAATTTATCGCATGAACAGCAATGGTAGTAATACAGAACGAGTAAGCTTTCAGGGTAGTTACAATAGCTCAGCCAAGCTCAGCCCAGATGGTAAAAATTTAACCTTTATCACCCGTGATGGTGGCTACCGAGTTGCTATTATGGATTTGAGTACACGCCAAGTTCAAACACTTACCGACTCCGGCGCAGACGATTCACCGAGCTTTGCACCAAACGGGCAAATGATTTTATATGAAGCAAAAACAGGTGGTCGAGGAGTACTGGCAGCTGTTTCAAGTGATGGAAGAGTCAAACAGCGCCTTAGAGCGCAAGCAGGAGATGTAAGACAGCCCGCATGGGGACCCGTTTTACGGTAAAGATACCACTTACGGAACTTATGCCAAGCTGAATGTCATATGACCAAAGTTTGGATTTATTTGATTTCTTTACGATGTAAGATCTAAGGAAGAATACAATGAAAAAAGTAGCGCTTAGTTTAATCATGACTGCCCTGCTCGCCGCTTGCGCCAGCACCCCAGTACCTAAAACTCCGGCAGATACTAGCGGCTCAACCAGTTCAAACACGACAACACAACCATCAACCAACCCAAGCACAGTTGATCTAACCCAAGGCCAGACAAAGTCTTTTACCGAGCTAACAGATCCAAACAATATCCTGTCTAGCCGCCGTGTATATTTTGATTTTGATTCCTTTATTGTGCGCCCAGATTTCCATGAGCTGGTTCAAGCTCATGCTAAATACCTAAACACCCATAAAGACGCAAAAATCATCTTGCAAGGCCACACCGATGAGCGTGGCACAGCAGAATACAACTTAGCCTTGGGCCAAAAGCGTGCAGATTCTGTACGTAAAATGCTGAATGTGCTGGGTGTACCAGATAGCCAGATCGAAACAGTGAGCTTTGGTGAAGAGCGCCCACTTGAAGCAGGCGATAGCGATGCGATTCGCGAACGTAATCGTCGTGCTGAAATCGTTTACAACGGTGAAGCGGCTCAATAGTCACTTGCTGCTGATATAAAAAACGCATAGGCTTTGCCACGGACGAGCTAGACTCGTCCGTGTTTCCCCTTCTCACTTCAAATCAGACCATCAATCTATGAAACGAATTGCTACTCTGCTTCTGCTTGCTTTCTCTATTCAGGCTCATGCTGGTCTTTTTGATGACAACGTAGCACGTCAGCAATTAAATGATCTGCGTGATGCTCAAGCTCAAGCTCAAAAGAAAAACGACGAGCGCTTAATGCAATTAGAGGCGGGCAATAGCCGTTCAATTGAATTACTTGGCCAGCTAGAAAAACTACGTCAAGAACTCTCCACTTTGCGTGGTCAGAATGAAGTGCTGCAATTTAACTTAGATGAAGCCGCCAAGCGTCAGAAAGATCTCTATACCGATCTGGATGCGCGGATGCGTGCGATGGAGCTGGCAAAAGTAGAAAGCAAAGCCGCCGCCGTGGTTTCAGAACAACAGCAATTAGACGATATCGTACAGCTAAGCCGCACAGGCAAGCACAAAGAAGCCATTTTAGGGTTGCAAAAATTTATCACGGACAACAGCACAAGCGCGCTAGTGCCTACAGCATGGTATTGGATGGGCACCAGCCAAACCGCCTTAAAAGGGTTTAAAGGCGCACAAAATTCGTTTCAACAGGTACTGGCTAGCAATGATGAAACCCGTGCTCCCGATGCGCTATTTGGCTTAGCGATTGTGGCCAATGCTCAGGGGGATAAAAAATCCTCACGCAAATACTTATTACAGCTTATCGAAAAGTATCCACAGGCAGAAAAAGCCGCAGCGGCCAAAAAGGCATTATTAGCCACCGACTAAACGTCACAAACTCCATCACTCAAAGCTAAAACTGAGTAAAATCACATTGGATTGGAGTACGCTAAAACACAGCACGCTTTTCTAAGTGTAAACACGCAGTATTATTTCCTCGGCGTCACCGAATGGGTTGACGCCGTTTTTATTTCCACCGGACTGTTCTCCGGCCAGGAGCATTATCTTGAAAGACGCATTACGCATTACCGAAATCTTCTGCTCATTGCAGGGTGAAACCACCCGCATGGGCCTACCTACCGTGTTTGTTCGCCTCACTGGCTGTCCGTTGCGCTGTGGCTATTGCGACAGCGCCTATGCTTTTACCGGCGGTGAAACCCAATCGTTTCAAACTATCCTTGATAAGATTGCCTCATTTAACACCCACCATATCTGCATAACGGGTGGCGAGCCACTGGCGCAAAAAGGCGTGCATGAACTAATGCGCTTGCTTTGCGATGCGGGCTATTCACTCAGCCTAGAAACCAGTGGCGCTTTATCGATTGCAGATGTGGACCCGCGCGTTTCCCGCATTCTGGATATCAAAACCCCAGGCTCGGGTGAATTAGCCAAGATGCACTGGGAAAACCTTGATTACGTGAATAAAGCAGACGAAATCAAGTTTGTTTTATGCGATCGTGGCGATTACGAATGGGCGCGCGATTTAATCCGCGAGCGTCGTTTAGAAACGCTAGCCCCAGTGCTCATGTCGCCGGTATGGGAAACACTGCAACCCGCCAACCTCGCCGCCTGGGTACTGGAAGACCATTTACCCGTACGTATGCAGGTGCAATTACACAAAATCCTCTGGGGTGAACGTCCCGGCGTTTAACAGGCAAGCACATGTATTGGAAACGCTGGCTAGTACGCATAAAACACTTACCAGAGCGCAGCCGCGCCACGCTGGCACTCTGGTTTGGTGCTGCCTTAGTGGGCCTTGTAGCAGTTGTTCTGGCCAAGGCGGCTGATGGTGCCCTGGGCATATTCCATAGTCTTAGCCAGCGCTGGGCGTGGTGGCCTTTTTTTGCCTTACCCTTTGGTGGTATGGCCATACGCTGGCTGATGCAAAGAATTGGCAAGGGCTCTGAAGGCAGCGGTATTCCACAGGCGATGGCGGCATTGCAAGTAACCGATCAGCCCGCCATCATCCAGCAATTACTTAGCATCCGCATCGCCTGCGCCAAGTTTATTGCCGTGGTTGCTGGCCTTGGCTGTGGCTTTGTACTAGGCCGTGAAGGCCCAACGGTACAAATTGGCGCAAGTTTAATGTATGCCTGCCGACGCTTTATCCCACTATCTGATGCTGTATTTCGCCGCCAGTTGATTCTGGCAGGCGGCGCCGCTGGGATTGCTGCCGCGTTTAATACGCCACTCGCTGGGATTGTGTTTGCCTTTGAAGAGCTGGCGCGCTCAGTAGAAGAAAAAACCTCAGGAAAGCTATTAGGTGCAGTAATTTTAGCCGGTGTGGTTTCTTTGGCGATTCAGGGTGATTACACCTATTTTGGCCGTATCCATGTGCCAGGATTTAATTACAGCATTTTATGGCCAATGTTAATCGTGGCGGTAAGTGCTGGCTTGATTGGCGGCTTTTTTTCTTGGCTATGCGTGCATCAAGATCGCTGGTTGCCCGTAAAAGTAAGGATGTGGCGAGCAACTAGGCCCTATTTATTTATTGCAGCTTGCGGCTTTTTTATTGCCTGCATGGGGCTGGCAGCGCCCATTTTTGGCAGCGGAGCAGAAATCACCAGTGATGTGGTAAGTGGGCATGGCACGATGGCTTGGTACTTTTTGCCGCTGAAGTTTTTAGGCCTGCTATCCACGTTTCTAACCGGTTTGCCTGGAGGCATTTTTGCCCCATCGCTGTCTATGGGTGCAGGGGTGAGCAGCTGGTTTTTGCCATGGTTTGATAGCAGCATCCATATCAAACTGATCGCCATTGGAATGGCCGCCATGCTGGCCGCAGTCACACGAGCACCGCTGACCTCGGCTATTATTTTAATTGAGATGACTGATGGTCATACGATGGTGATTTCTATCTTGGCCGCTGCAATGATTTCATCCACTGTGGCACGCCTATTTGGCACCAATCTTTATCATGATTTGGCAGAAAAAGCCTTGCAGCGCTTGGCTCCACCCCCAACTACTTAAGTGATCCTATGCGCTATTTTCTAGCTGTATTTGCCTTGATGGCTACATTTGCTCAGGCAGAATCGACAGGCCCAGACGGGATGACAGCCGCTCAGCTGGGTGAGTTTTTAAAATCACTACAAACGGCTGTTGCCAATGATAATGCCGCCAGCGTGGCTAAGCTGGCCCTCTTTCCCTTGCGAGTTAATCTGCCACATAAAAAAACACTGAAAGCACCGCAATTTATTGCGCAATATTCAAGCATTATCACCCCCAAAGTTAAAGCTGCTGTGCTGGCACAAACCACAGAAACCCTATTTCGTAATAGCAATGGTGCAATGATAGGCAATGGTGAGCTCTGGTTTTCTGGCATTTGCTTGAACAAAGAATGCAGCAAGCAAACCACCAAAATTATCGCCATCAATCCATAAACAACATCTATTTAAATTGAAAATATCATGACCAAAAAACCAGCTGTGATCTTACTATCTGGTGGCCTCGATTCCGCCACCTGCCTTGCCATTGCCAAAGCTGAAGGCTTTGCGCCCTATTGCCTGTCTTTTGATTACGGGCAAAAGCATAATGCCGAACTTAAAGCCGCCGCTCACGTGGCAGAAGCGCTGGGCGCAGTTGAGCACCGCATTCTGAAAATTGATTTAGCAGGCTTTGGCGGATCGGCACTCACCGATGCCAATATTGAAGTGCCAGTAGACGGCGGTAAGCCCGGCGAAATCCCCGTGACCTATGTGCCCGCACGCAACACCGTACTGCTCTCTTACGCGCTGGCTTGGTCAGAAGTACTAAAAGCCGATGATATTTTTATTGGCGTTAATGCCGTGGATTATTCAGGCTACCCAGATTGCCGCCCAGAATATATTGCATCTTTTCAAGCTATGGCAAGGCTCGCCACCAAGGTGGGAGTAGAAGGCTCAAAGCTCACCATCCACACCCCGCTACTGAAACTCACCAAGGCAGAAATCGCCCAAAAAGGCACCGAGCTAGGCGTGGATTACGCACTCACCGTGACCTGCTACAAAGCCGACGACGACGGCCGCGCCTGCGGCGAATGCGAAGCCTGCCGCCTACGCAGCGCTGGTTTTGCCCATGCTGGGTTGACTGATCCGACACGGTATCAAAAGTAAGGCTTGCTCGAAGCTTAGCTAGGCGACGGTGTTTGTCGATCGGCGATAGTGCAGTACGCCAGCAAGTAGACGTAAAAAAATCGGCTTCGTGCAAGCACGGAGCCGATTTACAAGAATGCTATACAAGTGGGTTTCACGGCATGTGCGTTAACCGAGCCTAAAAACAATGCTTTTTAGTGCCTTCGGCACATTGATTTAGGTGCGGGCGTCCCGCTGGACCTTCCTTTCTTGCGCGGCCAAGAAACGAAGCCAAAGAAGGCCGCCCCAGCCAGCACGAAGGCCCCTCACTGCGGATAACCGGCTCGGCGAAAAAGGCTGCTCGCTCGCTGCCTCGCTACCCCTTTTCCGAAACCCCGAGCCGCTTATTCGGTAATCCCCCCATTTTTAAGCGCACTTAAAAGTAGAGGTCAGGCATGTAATGCCAGTTTTTGTTTCGGGGTGATACCGCCCAATCCCATATGCGGACGTTCGTTATTGTAAGTCCAAAGCCA
>NZ_JAWQUO010000090.1:0-474 GCF_033446605.1 Iodobacter sp. CM08
TAGGTTTGCCGCCAGTGCGAATGCAGGGCCATACCCGAGGCGACTTTCTGAAGCTCCTGAAAGCGTGGAATCCAGAAATACTCATCCACATATAGATTGCCGGTGTAGCTCTGCGCGGTGCGGGCGTTGGTGCCGAGGAAGTACAGCGTTGCGCCGTTTGGTAAAACGATGGGGTCGCCTTTCAGCTCCAAATCGGCGGCCTCTTTGGCAAAGGCGATGATGTATTGCTTGAATACATGGGCCTGCGCCTTGCTGGCACTTAAAAAGATCTGATTGCGGCCCGTGGTCATCGCATCGAACAGCGCCTCTCGGGCGAAGTACCAGGTCGCGCCAATTTGCCGAGACTTTAAGACATTACGAAAGGTGTGTTTCTTGCCTGCCTCAAACCAGCAGTGCTGATAGGCAAACAAAGAATCCATAAAGGCTTCTTTGATTAAATCGACGTGCTCATCGTTGAAATCGTTCTTAACGGCT
>NZ_JAWQUO010000090.1:484-2267 GCF_033446605.1 Iodobacter sp. CM08
CTTAGCGCGATATAGGACGAAAACTTATTCCTGTTTTTTCTTCCGTAGCTGAAATTTCTTTAACTAAACGACAGCGCCGTTTACCTTGCATAGCGTTCCTAATTATTTATGAGCAAATCAATTTCTTTAAAGTCGATGCCTTCTTTTTTGTCCTTATTCAAAAGCAGGATATAGCGCGATTCCAGCGACTCTTCGACGCGCTCAATCAGCTTCTTTTTGTCCCATTCATCGCGCCGTTTCCAGCTATGCACCGTGGCGGGTTTTTCGCCTAATGATTCCGCAATCCGTGAAATACGCCAGCCTGACCAATACAGGCGGCGGGCCTCAATACGGGGGTCTTTGATGTTTATATTTTCCATAGCCAAAGGCTAAGGGAATAAAACAGAGGTGTATTTGATTGGCTTTTGTGAAATAGAGATTCACAAAAGGCGTGAATTGATGGGGGTTTAATTTGTGTTGATAGTGGGGGCTACCGAGATAAGCCACTTATTCAATTCAAATAAATCGCAGAAGGATATATGAAATATAAATCTTTTCGAGTTGCCACCGAAGGCTCCACCACAGATGGCCGCAAGATCACCCGTGAATGGCTTAGCCAAATGGCCAAAAATTACAACCCTAAGCAATTTGGGGCGCGCATTAATTTAGAACACATCAAGGGCATTTATCCAGATAGCGTGTTTAAAGCCTATGGCGATGTGATTGCTGTATCCGTCAAAGAAGAAGACGGCGCAATGGCGCTATTTGCCACCATCGACCCGACGGCTGATCTGATCAAAATGAATAAAGATCGGCAAAAAGTTTACACCTCTATCGAAGTAGACCCCGACTTTGCAGGCACAGGCGAAGCCTATCTGGTGGGCCTAGCGGTTACAGACAACCCCGCCAGCCTAGGTACAGAGATGCTGCAATTTTCTGCCACTGCCGGCAACAACAGCCCGCTATTTTCTCGTAAAACAAATAAAGCCTGTTTGTTTACTGATGCCATTGAATTTGCGCTCGAAGAAGAGCAAGAGGAAGCCCCCACCGTGTCTATTTTAGATTCAGTTAAAAAAATCTTTGCCAAAAAAGAAGTAAAAGCCAATCAGCAATTCTCAGATATTCAGCAAGCCATTGAAGCCGTGGCCGAGTATCAAGCCGAAACTGCCGAAGGCCATAGCACGCTTAATAGCCGTATTGATGAATTAAACGCCAGCATTACCGAACTGCGCGAATTCAAATCAAAGATTGAAAACGAACCGGCGCACTTATCAGGCAATCGAGATAAAGCCACCGGCAGCGCGGTGTCTTTAGAAACAGACTGCTGATTAATTAATATCCCGCCATTCAATAAAAATAATTCAATACCCGATTAAGGAAACACCATGCGCAATGAAACGCGAATTGCCTATAACGCTTTTGAAAAAAAAGTTGCTCAATTAAATAATGTTCCCGCTGCAAGTAAAACCTTTACGGTTGATCCATCCATTCAGCAAAAACTAGAAACCCGTGTGCAACTATCGAGCAGCTTCCTCGGTAAGATCAATATGCCAGCCGTCACAGAGATGGAAGGTGAAAAACTGGGGCTAGGCGTGACCGGCACGATTGCAGGCCGCACCAATACTAAAAAAAATCCGCGTAAAACGCGTGATGTAACGGGATTAAGTTCTGGCCGCTATCGCTGTGTTCACGCCGATTGAAATTTGACCCACCCTGCCGATCGAATTTTGACCCAGGGCCGAGCGTTGCTTTTTATCGGAGCAACTGTGGATAAGTCTAGCAAATAGCGGGCCACTCACCCGCT
>NZ_JAWQUO010000091.1:0-1787 GCF_033446605.1 Iodobacter sp. CM08
ATTTCCATGGTGATCACCTTTTATCCTCTGCTCAAGAGTTAAGCAGAATAAGTAAAGCACCTGGGTCAATTTTGGATCGGCAGAACTAGCTGTAGTGGGTCAGTTTTCGGTCGGCGTCAACAGCCGTAGCGCCCTTCATTGCAGTTAGTACTGAGTTCGTAGCATTTTCATTTCATAGGACATGTTACGTAGGCATAAATATAACTCTATTTTTACTAAAAACTTCATTTCATTTTTTTGTACAGCAGCTTAATTTTTTGCCGCAGTTCCTGCTGCTGCTCAAGAGCGCTGATTCCTTTTTCTGGCAAACAAAAAATCAGTTTGTCATCTGTAGCTGTCGCCGCTTTTATAGTTTTATGATCATCAAGTGCAAGCCAGTATTTAATTTTTCTAGTAGTAGCATCTTGCAGGATTTCAGCATATCTATCAGAGATAATGCATTCCACAACACCATAAAACCGCCATCCTATATTTCCCAAAAGCTTAATCAGAGTTTCGTCATCAAAAAGCCTGCGCCAATCGGATGAAACAATTATCCTAACTTCAGGATAATCCTCTAGTATTTCCTCAAGATGTTTTAGCCAACAAAATAAATTTGGGTTCTGACACAAGCGGCCGTTTTCATCGATTGCGGGTTCACCATCTGCATGCAAAACACCATCAAAATCCAGATATAAAAAAATGAATGAATTATTGTCCATCATTCGAAACCTATCAGCATTTGTACTAACAAATAAAAATACGCTTTTGGACGAAAAATGACAAGATAACCTGATTGACGGGGGAGCCAAATGGCAAATCCCTAATATAAAAAAATTAAGCACAATATAAATTTCATTATAACTTTGACGAATCATGTTTTACTTAAATACACTAAAACCCAGTAACAGCCTGATTTTTCAAAGCTTAATTGTTAGTCTAACTTTGGTGCTGGGCACTAGGTTTCTCCTGCGAAATACCGGATGGTTACACAACCGGAGTGGAAACTATTGGACGCTGTTTACCCCGTAAACCTAGAAAGTTTTGCACGCTGATTTTCAGGCAGATTCATTGCTGCTCGCAATCCAATAGCTAAACGTCGCCAGTTTGAGGTGGTGCAATCGACAAAAAGCACTTTGCGACAAACCGCTCTCCTGCCACTGTGCCACGCGCAGTAGCCATATTTAGCAGCCTACCTCAAAGTGTCAATGGCGATTTTATTGATTTGGTACGCGGTACCCATTTATTTGCTGGTGCGAACCAAGTGTGCGTACCGAAACTCAGTAAGCCGTATAACTAACGTCTGATTCAATAAATACTTATAAAAATCTCAATGCAAGACGTAAGGGTAAAACCCATGTTTTTCTTTACATTTCCTTACAACAAGTTAAAGCAAAACAATGTTACGCGTAATTTTGTGTAGTAGATTCGCGGATTAGCTCACAAAAGCCTTTCGCAGGGCTAGGGGCGAGCTAAAGTCCAACCTTTCACCCAACCTTTGTGTCGAAGGACTTAACAAGAATGCCAACACCAAGTGAAATCATCGCAGAAGCAACTCAATTGATTAATGGTGCTCGCCATTTACGTACATGGACCGCCAAGTCCTACCTACGATTTTTAACTTTTTTAGTAGTCACCTGCGCATTTTCTTCTTGCTGTCTACTTATACTTGTGTACTCCTCAACGGTAATCCCCCCATTTTTAAGCGCACTTAAAAGTAGAGGTCAGGCATGTAATGCCAGTTTTTGTTTCGGGGTGATACCGCCCAATCCCATATGCGGACGTTCGTTATTGTAAGTCCAAAGCCA
>NZ_JAWQUO010000092.1:0-1747 GCF_033446605.1 Iodobacter sp. CM08
ATTTCCATGGTGATCACCTTTTATCCTCTGCTCAAGAGTTAAGCAGAATAAGTAAAGCACCTGGGTCAATTTTGGATCGGCAGAACTAGCTGTAGTGGGTCAGTTTTCGGTCGGCGTCAACAGCAATGAAACTCTTAGACCTACCCGAATCTTCTGCAGATGCGCCTGCTTTTGATTCTGCTTTAGCGTGCCTGATTATGCTGGCGCGCTTTCATCAAGTGGCGATCGAGCCTGAACAAATTAAGCATCAGTTTGCGGGTGAATCGGGCCTGTTAAGTGAATCCGATGTATTGCGTGCAGCCAAACAGTCTGGCTTAAAAGCCAAGGCGGTTGATACCCATTTTGATCGTTTGGATCGCACTCCTTTGCCCGCGATGGCACAGCGCGTGGATGGCAGCTGGGTGATTTTGGCTAAGGTCGATGCCAATAGCGATCCTGCCGTGTTATTCCATGATCCACAAAGCGGGCGGCCACAGTCTTGCTCTAAAGAAGAGTGGCAGGCTTTATGGTCTGGGCGGCTGATTTTGTTTACTTCCCGTGCCAGTTTGGCAGGCGATTTAGCCCGTTTTGATTTTTCATGGTTTATCCCTGCTGTGGTGAAGTATCGAAAGTTGCTCGGCGAAGTGCTGTTGGTGTCGTTTTTCTTGCAGCTCTTGGCTTTGGCTACGCCGCTGTTTTTTCAGGTGGTGATGGATAAAGTGCTGGTACACCATGGCGTGACAACCTTGGATGTGATTGCCATTGGCCTCTTGGTGATTTCTTTGTTTGAAGTGGGGATGACTGGGCTGCGTACTTATGTCTTTAGCCACACCACCAATCGGATTGATGTGGAGTTGGGTGCTAAGTTGTTTCGCCATTTGCTGGCCTTGCCTCTGGCTTATTTTCAGGCACGGCGAGTAGGGGATTCAGTGGCGCGGGTACGCGAGCTAGAAAACATCCGTAATTTCCTGACTGGCCAAGCGCTGACTTCGGTGCTGGATCTGTTCTTCTCTGTGGTGTTTCTGGCGGTGATGGCTTACTACAGCTGGTGGCTCACCTTAATTGTGCTGGTGTCTTTGCCCTGCTATATCGGCCTATCGGTATTGATTACCCCGGTATTAAAAGCCCGCTTAGATGAGAAATTTGCCCGTGGTGCGGAGAATCAATCCTTCTTAGTAGAAATGGTGAGTGGGATTGAAACGGTTAAATCGATGGCGGTAGAGCCGCAAGTTACTCGCCGCTGGGATCAGCAGTTGGCGGCTTATGTGTCGGCAGGTTTTAAAGTAGCCAACCTCGCCAATATCGGCAGTCAAGGTGTCAACCTTATTCAAAAAATCGTCACCGTGGCCACCATGTGGCTGGGGGCGAAGCTGGTGATTGAAGGGAAGTTGACGGTAGGTCAGCTTATTGCTTTCAATATGCTGGCAGGCCGCGTGGCGAGCCCTGTTATGCGTTTGGCGCAGCTGTGGCAGGATTTTCAGCAGGTGGGTATCTCGATGCAGCGCTTGGGGGACATCTTAAATACCCGTAGTGAAATTAATCAGAGCCGGGCGCAATTGCCTGCCATTATTGGCCAGATTGAATTTGATCAAGTACATTTTCGCTACCGTGCAGATGGCCCGGAAATCTTGCGTGGCATTAATTTACCTGATTATGTCTCTTGCTCAACCTCCTTGCTCAAACCACCTAAAAGGCCTAAGGTGAACGAACGTTCTTTTTTGGAGTGGTCGTCATGGCAATCAACCCAATCCAGATGCAAAAGGGGCTG
>NZ_JAWQUO010000093.1:0-1696 GCF_033446605.1 Iodobacter sp. CM08
ATGGGTTTTGTTTGTGGATAAACGGGGTAAAACTCAATAAAAATGGGCCTTGGCGAGGTGATTGCTGGTAAAATAGACCCCATGAATATCGCCGACCAACTCGCCAAATCCAACCTACCCAGTGCAGTGCGTGACGCACTCTTGGCTCAGTTGGCCTTGGTCGAGGAGCAGGCGGAATTAGCCAAACAGCAGTCTGGTCAAATCAAATTTCGTGATCAGCATATTGCCGCGCTGACCTTAGAAATTGCCCATTTGCGCCGCATGCGTTACGGCGTCAGGGCCGAAAGTCTGAGTGCCGAGCAACGTCAGTTGTTTGAAGACACACTTGACAGTGATATTGCCGCCATCGAGGTACGCGTTGAGGCGGCAGCGCCCAAAGAAAAACGTGAGCGGGCCGGTCGACAAGCGCTGCCTGCCCACTTGCCACGCACAGAAATCCTGCACGAGCCTGACTCGTGCAGCTGCGCAGAGTGTGGGCTCACCCTCGCCAAAATGGGTGATGATGTCAGCGAGCAACTGGATTATCACCCTGGCACCTTTCGTGTATTGCGCCATATTCGCCCCCAATATGCCTGCCGCCGCTGCGAAACCGTCACTGCCGCGCCGATTCCGGCCAGTTTGATCGATGGAGGGCTGCCTACACCGGCCTTACTGGCATGGATTATGGTCAGCAAATACGTGGACCATCTGCCTTTGTACCGGATTGCTCAAATCGCCGAACGGCAAGGTGTGACCTTAGCCCGCTCCACCCTTGCTAGCTGGGTAGGCGTGATTGGCTTCTGGTTGCAACCCTTGGCCGACCGGCTGGCGGAACGGCTGCTAACGCAAACCATCTTGCATGCCGACGAAACACCGGTTTCGCAGCTGGATCCAGGCAAGGGCAAGACTAAAAAAGCATATTTATGGGTTTATCGCAGCAATGTGCTCGCCGCAGGCCCACCCATCGTGGTGTTTGATTACCAAATCAGCCGCTCTGGTCAGCATGTGCGGGATTTCCTTAGCGACTGGCAAGGTCGGCTGATGGTTGACGGCTATGCGGGCTATAAAGCGCTGTTTAGCACGGGCGTAACCGAACTCGGCTGCTGGGCGCATGCACGGCGCAAATTCTATGAGCTGTATGAATCGAACCAAAGCCCGATTGCCGCCGAAGCGCTGCGGCGCATTGCGGCCCTGTATGCGCTGGAAAGCGAGATTAACGCACTGGATTTAACCCCAGAGGCACGAATTGCCGAACGGGCCAGACAGCGTTTGCTCGAAGCCCGACCACTGCTGAACGAGTTCAAAACGTGGCTGGATCAAATGCTGCTCAAAGTTGCCCCCAATAGTGGCTTGGCTAAAGCGCTGAATTACAGTTGCAAACGCTGGGATGCGTTGGAGCGCTATAGCGAGGACGGCCTTAGCCCGATCGATAACAACCCCGTTGAAAATGCCATCCGCCCGATTGCCATTGGCAAGAAGAACTGGCTATTTACCGGCAGCGAACAGAGTGGCCACCGTGCCGCCGCGATCCAAACCTTACTCGGCACCGCCAAACTAAACGGGATTGAGCCGCTGATGTGGCTGACAGAAGCATTAGAAAAACTCCCGACTTGGCCCAATAGCCGAATTGACGAGCTGCTGCCATTTGTTAAAGATCAGAGCCCACAAGATAACGAAGGCTAAAGCAGCTGGCTAGGTGGGAGGGCTGAGCGCTTAC
>NZ_JAWQUO010000094.1:0-1672 GCF_033446605.1 Iodobacter sp. CM08
ACGCAGTAGCCACTCCCCGCGCCGCGTCTGCAAATCCCCCATAAATCCTCCTGCTTGATAAAAACCTCAGCATGACGAAAAAAGGAAAGGGCGTTTAGATGGGAGGGCTAGGCGCTTACAGTGCTTCCTCTGATTCTGTGATTAAGCTTGGTGTTGATGTTAGATGGTATAAAAACGTTTATTGTATGGCTCAAAAATTAGTTCAATACCACCATGATGGATTGAATCCTCATGTAATGTTTATTCGTCGAGAGCATGCTGATTTTGTTAAAGCACGCATAGATGATGATGCAGGGAAGACTGATCGTGAACCAGTTGGTGTGATTATTAAACTCTCTAGGTGTACGGACGATAATGTCAAATTTTATACATATGAAGTTTGGGATTTTGAGCGCTGGAACTATTGGCGTTGCCGAGAACAGCTAAAATTACTCATTTGCTTTTGTGACCAAGCAAATTCTATAATTTCATACTCTGGCTATGAGTTGCCAGATGAAGAAATTAAATTAATTACCAGTTATAAATCATTGCCAGTTATTGCTGTAAATACAATACATCAAGTCGCGTGGTATCCAGAAGATTATGCAAGTTTACGATTTAAGGTTGATAAAGAAGCGGATGATTGGATTCTTGTTGAAAAAGAATACTTAAATAGCAAATTGCAGTCATTAATAGTTGATTGAAATTTATTGTTTGTTTCTTTAATTTTTTGATGATTTGTTATCTTGGGGGAGGCCGCTCTATTTTCTTGTAAAAAGCAGATTATCCTCATAGCTAGTGAATATAAATGCCATTGCTATGTGTGTATCTTCTTGCTCAAGGAACGCCTAATAAAGGATACACCTTACGCTTCTTGTTTTTATTTTTCGTGAAAATGTCAAAAGGCTGTAATTTTATAGGCGAACAGGAAAAACATCGGGTAATCTGACCGATTGTTAAAATTGCGGAATACCCATGCGCCCCGACCAGCTCCTTGCTTCTTTCGCTGCTGCTTTTAATCAAGATACGCGATTGATCTCATTGCAAATCGGCGATGGTGGAGCGTGGGGTGATCAGTTGTTACCGCAACGGGTAACGGGAATAGAAGGGCTAAACCGGCCTTTTCTTTACAGTATTGATTGCTTGTCCGCAGACGCTGCTTTAGAGCTTAAATCTTTGCTAGGCTTACCCATCGTTTTATCGATCACTGATGCAGAAGGCGGGATGGTAGAGCGCTGTGGGGTGATTTCTAAGGCGCAATTATTGGGTTCTGATGGCGGTTTTGCTAAATATTCGCTGACGGTAGAGCCGCCATTTGCCTTGCTTAGATACCGGCGCACGTCTCGCGTGTTCCAAGAGCTGTCCGTGCCGGATATCGTAAAGCAGGTACTAGCCGAGCATCAGGCGATGAACTCGGTGTTTGCTGCGGTGCAAACGCTGGATTTCAAGCTATCGGGGGAATATCCTCCCCGCTCTTATTGCGTGCAGTACCGCGAGGATGACCTTACATTTCTCACTAGGCTGATGAAAGAAAGTGGACTGTCGTGGCGCTTCGAATCCTTGGCTGGAGACTCGCCTCAAGTGCAGCTGGTGGTTTTTGATGATGTCTTCTCCATTCCCGAAGCTGCGGATCCCATCGCTCGCTTTCATCGTGCGGATGGCAGTGAAGAAAGCGACTCACTTACAGCATGGA
>NZ_JAWQUO010000095.1:0-1366 GCF_033446605.1 Iodobacter sp. CM08
TCGTGCCCTTGCCCGGATAAGCCTCGTAGAGGCGGGCCACATTGCTATGGCAGTATTCGGGCGTATCGCGATATTTATTGTTATTGGTGCCATCGAAAAAAAAGCCGAGAAAAATGTCTTCTTCACAGGTGAGGCAGGAGGGGGTGTCTTGGTTCTTTAAGCGAATACTAATTTCATTTTGAGTAAGTACCAGCGGCTTAATTGAGCACTCCTCAGCAAATCGAGCTGGCATATCAATCTTCCTTATAATTTATGTTACACATTTTTTTATCGATATCCCAACTAGACAAACATTCAGCTTGCCATTTCATACAACCGATTTTTGCTTGCTCTGGGTGCTCCCGATAAGCATTTGCGGCGATAGTATTGGGCTGGCAGGCTGCACGGTACATGCTTGCGCTTTCTTCTTTTGACCCAATCCGATACTTAGGCAACGACTGCATGCAAAATTTCTTCGTATTTTTCTTTAAACACGCTTCCAGCGGTGGCGCTTTGATTTTTCCTGGCCAATCTGGGTGCGCTGGTTCGACGGGCGAGGCGAGCACTTCCAGCTGATGCTCGGGATAAAACACCAGATACACATCGCCAGGTTTTTGATAGCGGGGTAATTCCAGTGTTTGCCGGTAAATTTCAGGGCGAATTTCCTTATCGGCCTCCTGCCATTCCACCTTAATTTTAATCCCCGGCCGCCAGACTTTAGGTAAGTTCACGCAGCAGCTTTTGGCCCCACCCGCCGCCAGCGGTACAACAATCCCTCCGGCAATCGCTTCCTTTGGGCTGCTGCCCGACACATCAAAGGCGGTGTACTTAATTTCTAAATCGGCGTTGTAATTCACCTGATCCACCGATACCGTTACGCTATCAGCAGGCACTGCCGCTGCGGCGGCGTCACCAGATGAGGGCTCTTTTTGGCAGGCAAACAATAATGGGATGAACAAGATACATAGATACTTTTTAACCACGGCTATTTCCTTTGTGCTGCGTAACTCATTTGAACCACAGCCCTAAGCGCTGCAATTTAAGTGCCCATAATGCAACGCTATCAGGATGATCTTCCTGTAGGGCGGGTGAAACCCGCGAGAGATGCTGAAAAATACGCGGGTTTCACCCGCCCTACGATGCATCAAAGCTGACAAGCGCAGAGCGCTTCATGGCTATCCCCCAGCTTTTTAAACGGCGTAGCTACGCCAGGAATATAGGTTTTACGGTATAAAAGTGGATCGGTTCCCGGCCCTTTTAAATAGGCTCTGTCTGCGTTAACAGTTGAAATACGTTCTTCTCGCTATACTGAAATATAGGTCGCAAGGAGAAAGCATCATGAAATCTTCTGTATTTCACGAATGGATGAAATCTTTGCCGCAATTGA
>NZ_JAWQUO010000096.1:0-1229 GCF_033446605.1 Iodobacter sp. CM08
GCATTGCTGCAGCACAATTTGCGAAGCATGGGGCTACGACACTTTGGCTGAAAGCCATAGGTGGTTTTGCAGGCTGGGGAGCTTTGCTGGTGGATTCTGCGCAGGCTTTTACTTTTGCAGGTGAACGGTTTAAGCGCAATGATGATAGTGCATTTTTAGCATGGGGAAGTACTGGGATTTTATATGGTGCTGGTGGGGCAGTAGGTGTCGGGGCAACTTTTGAGGTAGCCATTATATGGCTGCAAACAGGGAAAATTATTTCTGCCACAGCGGTGGCCTCTGAGGGAGGTATTGTTCTTTTGGGTATGAGCTTAACCGGCTGGGCCTTGATTTTAATGGGGCTGGGGGTACTTGCATATTCTGGCTCTGCAATGCTAACACCCACCGCGCTACAGGATTGGGCCGAAGATTGCTTTTTTGGTAAGGCAAATAGATTTGATACATCGGCAGAAGAAGAAAAAGCTTTATTTAAGGCTTTGAAAAAGAGCAGCCAAACTGAATCTGAACCTCAAATTAAATATGAAGAAAAAAAACCTTCAGACGCTAATAAATCTTCGCCCGTAAATAAATCTGCACCCGCCTCGATTAAATATCCGTGAGCTTATTAAAAATGACATTAAATACGGCAACCACAACTGCTTATCGTGTACTGCAAGGTGAATACCCGCCAGCATTGATCAATGCATCCAGCTTGGGCATTGTCACATATCTGAATAAGAAAACAACCACGCGGCAAAGTGGCAGCACGCTGAGCGAAGTTAAAACGATCTATCCAGCTGCCATCGAGCTGGCCAGTACTACTCATTATCAGCGAGGCCTTGTAACGGTATTTGCATTGCTCATTATTTTTGGGTTCTTCCCGCTTATGTTGTATGGCACCTATTTATCTACTTGGTTACTTAATAGCGATAGAGTTATTTTCGTTTTAATCTCGATTGTTCAATTTATTTTTAGTTCTTTTTTTTCTTTTGTTGCATTTCATTTTGGGCTATACCCGCTAAGGGCGGATATGTTTGCACTTAAAAACGACAGCTTGTTTTTTGATAGAGAAAAGAAAAAAGTTTACCGTGTTTTTAGAGATTTACCTGGTCTTATTGAGTACGTTAGAAATAGCTTCAAAAAACGTAATCCATTTTATCCTTGGCCTACCGTGATTGTTGAATACGATTGGGATTCTTTCGAATTTGTGCATGTTTCAAAAGTGGTGATGCTGGGGCAATTGCCTTCAA
>NZ_JAWQUO010000097.1:0-1165 GCF_033446605.1 Iodobacter sp. CM08
ACAATCGGATCCGTCGCCATTCGCGTCTGAACGACGAGGCACCAGCGGTATTTGCTAAGCAGTTTGAGCTAGAAAATTAGAAATAAACCCAAAGCGTGGTGTCCGTGATTGACGCAGCCCTCATTAATTAATAATATTGGTGCGAACCATTTTTGTGCTGAGGCCGGAGAGAATGATGTGATCTCAGATCATTCTTTTTCCGGTGATGTAATGGAAAACTAGACCCTTGTAACTAAATACGCTGAGCTAATGAACTAACAGCCCCGCATGCGGAGCTTTTCCCTTAGCAAGCACTTTAATATTTGTCGATTCCAAAGTTAATTTGTACTGAGACTGGAATTTAATAGATTTATTACAACGGTATTGCCTAGTGCAGAAGAGGACAAGTTATGGAAGTCTTAGAATCAAAAGCAGTCTTAATTAACGCACCAGAATTTTTTGCCGATACTGAGTTTCAAACTTGGCTTAATAATGGTAAATCAAAGTTTACATGGCACTGCTTGGGTAAAAAACCATCAGACATGTCTGATGTAGTTGTGTTAGTTGACCCCGAGTTGAATGGGGAAGGAGCGGATAGTGATATGCCTGAACATATTTGGGAGCAAATTTTGACGGTTTGCCGTTCAAAATTTAAACCTAAGCTATATATGCCTCACATCCTCGTTCGCTTAACCAATATCAACTAAGGCTAGATATCGTCTGTTATCCTTTTTTCAAATTGTGGTGCTGCAAAATGGTAATAGATCATTTGTTTTGCAGCATGGGCCAGCACCACAAATTTCAAGCAAGCCAATTGTCAATAAAAGGGGATGCACCGGCTATCGATGAGCAGTTTATGGCGGGTGTCTTTGCTACTAATGGGATGATTGAGGTTATTAGCTCTTCTGATGAAGAGATTGCGCAAGCAAAGGATGGGGATGACTTAATATTTACTCACAATATTATTTTCTTCGTAGTGGAAGTAGACGGTGAATCGGAGCAGGCCATGAGAGATGCAATTTTGAGTTGTATTGCTCTGATAGTCGAAGGTGATGGTGATCTGGTAATCCCCCCATTTTTAAGCGCACTTAAAAGTAGAGGTCAGGCATGTAATGCCAGTTTTTGTTTCGGGGTGATACCGCCCAATCCCATATGCGGACGTTCGTTATTGTAAGTCCAAAGCCAT
>NZ_JAWQUO010000098.1:0-1126 GCF_033446605.1 Iodobacter sp. CM08
CAATTGGATTTACCGAAGACAAAACGCTTGCGTGGTATGCCCGCTTTGATACTCATGAGTCGCCACTTGATTTGTCCGCCCCTACTCTAGCCCCATCAACTGAAACGGCTCGAGTTGAAGCAAATCACACCTGCCCACAATCAGGCTATTGGTACACCCCTGCCAAACAAAACAGCCGTGCGTTATTTAAACAGGGTGAATTAATGCCAGATTTCCCTACATCAACTTACGGCGCGACGATTTGGTATTGGGGTGCTAATCAAGAATAAACTTGCCGATCTTTAACAATCTAAGCAAGGCCAGAATATCGAGTGGGATGGCACAGACGCCAAATCCAAAACGATTCGTGAATACGCCGACGATGGCAGCAACAGCATCCAGCTCGAATATGTGCCTGATCTGCGCCTGACCATCACCACCGATGCGCTGGCGCAAGAGATTTACTATTACTTCGATATCGATGGCTATGTGTATCGCACGGTTTACCCCGATGGCAAAGAGGAATGGGCCTTCAGGGATGAAGCTAAAAACCTGACTAAGCACATCCACCCCGATGGCACAGCAGAAGGCTTTATCTATGACGACAAAGACAATCTGATAGAACATATCCGCCCGGATCAAACGCGGGTATTGATGGCCTACGACGATAAAGACCAGCTTATCCGCATCACTGACCCAAGCGGCCATGAATGGCTGCGCGAATATGATGCCCAGGGCAATCTCACTAAAGAAACCGACCCGCTGGGCCATAGCACCCAATACAACTACAACCCGCAGGGCTTGCCCGTAGCGATTAAAGATGCCAAAGGCGGCAGCAAAAAACTCGCCTATCTGCCTAATGGGCAGCTCAGCAGCTATACCGATTGCTCTGGCAAGACCAGCCAGTGGCAATACGACGCCCGTGGCCGCCTGATTGTGGCGCAAGATGCCGCAGGCAATGCCAGCCAGTATCACTACGGTAGCGACGGTCAGCTGGCTAAAGTCGTCAATCCTGACGGCACGCACAGCCTGCTGCAATACGATGCCGAAGGCCGCTTACTCAGCCACACCGACGCGCTGCAAGCTAAAACCCAGTTTGATTACGACCGCGCAGGCCGAGTCAGTAGCCGCAAAGACGCCGCCAATC
>NZ_JAWQUO010000099.1:0-1122 GCF_033446605.1 Iodobacter sp. CM08
GGCGTGAAGTTAATACCGCAGCTTGGGCGGTGTTCAGCGCTACCGCTTGATCAGTAGTTAAGCCTACCAAGGAAGCAGTGCTGAGGTTGACGGCTTGATCGGTGGTCAAGTTGTTTACTTGATCGGTGGTCAGGGCCTTAACTTGCGCACTGGACAAGACGGCAATGGCGCTAGTGCTGATCACCACTAAATCACGGGTTTCTAGGGCAGCGATATTGCTGGTGCTGAAGGCCGCAATTTGGCGAGTGGTTAAGACCGCAGCTTGGGCGGTGGTTAAAGCTACCACTTGATCAGAGGTCAAGCCTGCTAGGGAGCTAGAGCTTAAGTTTACCACTTGATCGGTGGTCAAGTTATTCACTTGATCAGTAGTCAAAGCTTTAACTTGGGCACTGGATAGAACGGCAATGGCGCTGGTGCTAATCACCGCTAGATCACGGGTTTCTAGGGCGGCGATATTGCTGGTGCTGAGTGCGGCCACTTGACGTGAAGTCAATACAGCAGCTTGAGCTGTGGTCAGTGCCGCAACTTGATCGGTACCTAAACCACTGGCCACCACGCTGGTGCTCAGTGCCACCACTTGATCTGTCGTCAAATTAGCGACTTGGGCGGTGGTAAAGGCTTTGGATTGCGCGGTGCTCAATGCTGCAATGCCGCTGGTTCTTAAGACTTGTAGATCGGTGGTTTCCAGAGCCGCAATGCTGTTGGTGGAGAGTGCAGCAATCTGGCTGGACGACAACGTTGCAGCTTGATCTGTGGTCAGAGCAACAGTTTGATCGCTAGTCAATACGCGCACTTGGTTGGTCGACAAGGCGGCAATCGAGCTGGTGCTCAAGACGGCTACATCACGGGTTTCAAGTGCGGCGATATTGCTGGTGCTGAGCGCGGCCACTTGGCGTGAAGTTAATACCGCAGCTTGGGCGGTGTTCAGCGCCACCGCTTGATCAGTAGTTAAGCCTGCCAAGGAAGCAGTGCTGAGGTTGACGGCTTGATCGGTGGTCAAGTTGTTTACTTGATCGGTGGTCAAGGCCTTAACTTGCGCACTGGACAAGACAGCAATGGCGCTGCTGCTAATCACCACTAAATCACGGGTTTCTAGCGCAGCGATATTGCTGGTGCTCAAAG